>NZ_JBSFTY010000037.1:0-86256 GCF_053591515.1 Streptomyces sp. NPDC003011 | reverse complement strand
CCCCTCACGAGTTCGAATCTCGTATCCTCCGCCAGTGCCTCACCGGGCACGATGTCGAAGGGCCCCACCGTTCGCGGTGGGGCCCTTCGACGGTTTCCGTCTCAGTTTCCGTCTCAGTTGGTTTTTTCCTGGCCGCCGACGCCGGCGGTGCCGGTGCCGGGCAGCACCCAGAGCGCGTCTCCGACTTGCTGGGCGACCTTGCGGAGCATGGTCCCGGTCACGTGCATGTACCGAGCCCGCATCCGGGCCGCTCCCCCGGGCTCCCAACCCATGATCGAGTCGATCACGACGTCCGGGACGCCGAGGATCAGAAGCACGGTCGCGGCGGTGTGGCGAGCGTCATGAAGACGGCCGTCCCGTACGCCCGCATCCCGAAGGATCCGCTTCCAGACGTGGAAGTCGGTGTTCGGGCTCAGCGGCCCACCGACCGGCGAGGCGAACACGTACCCCTTACCCTCCCAGTCGGCACCGGCCGCGACCCGCTCCCGCTCCTGTACGTCCTGGTGCTGGCGGAGGATCTTGATCAGCGGATCGGGCAGGCCAATGACGGCGTGGAAGTGGACGGCCCCGCGCTTCTGGTACTCGGCGACCTTGGCGAAGGACACCCGGGCGTGTTCGCGGAAAGCTCGTTGGGTGAGGCCGGCGCGCTTGGCGACCTCGCGGCGCAGGTAGGTGGAGAAGCGTCGCCAGAGCGGTCCGGCGTGCGCGTTCCAGAGGACGGCGGCTTCGTAGTCGTAGGTCTCTGGGTCGAGCGGGGTGCCGAGTGCGGGGTCGTCCTGGTCATGGAGGGTGCCGCAGCGGCAGGGGTGGACCGTTCGGGCCGGGCCGGTGGGGCGGTTGTGGACCGGGCCGAAGCTGGGGGCGGTGAAGGTGGCGAAGACGCGGGGGTGGGCGGCGACGCGCTCCGGGGTGCCCTTGCCGCCGCGCAGGCCGGAGGTGATCAGGTGGAAGGTGTCGCGGCGGTAGACCTCGGAGCAGGCCGCGCCGCGGGTCGTACGGCGGTTGTTGCAGCCAACGAGGAGGTGGCCGGCGGGGAGGTCGGAGGAGTCGAGGCGGTGGAGGACGTTGCCTATCTCGCCGGTGCGGGTGTCGACGTCGTACTCGGTGCGGTGGCCGTCGAGACGGATGGGGTTGGTGCAGCCTCCACATTTCGGCGATCGGGTAGCCAGATCGTCTCCTGCCGTCGGCTCGTCTCGTCGGGCTGGGCCCGCGGCAGGCGGGTGCCCCGGACTCTGTCTTCGTACGGCATCCGCGGATCATGGAACTGCGCCATCCTTGGCCTTGGCGCCGAAGCGGCTTCGGCCCGCCTGTGACGTTCCCTGTCTGTCGAGGTGCACCCTCTATGAAGTCCCGATCGACGCTCGCGACTTGGCTGAGCGCACTCGACGGTTCCCGCCTGGCACGCGTACTCGCCATGCGGAAGGACGCGGCCGCCTCTCCGGAACCACGCTCGGTGGGGGAACTGGCGGACCGTCTCCAACGTCCGGGGTCTGTGGCACTCGTCCTGCCGCAACTCACGCTGCCGTGCTTGCAGGCCGCCGAGGCGCTGGCCGCCCTGGGAGCAAGAGCGACCCGGGACAGCCTCGCGGAGTTGCTCGGCTCGACATCCCCTGCGGCGGTACACGCGCTGGACGCGACCCTGGAGGCGTTGTCGGACCGGGCGCTCGTGTGGCACGACGGCAACGGGACACTCCGCATGCCCACGCCGTTGCGGCAGGCGTGGAGCACGCCTCTGGGACTTGACGCCCCGCTGGAAGAGCTGCTGGCCGGCACCACCTCGGAGGAACTGCACGGCATGCTGGCGGTCCTGGGTATCAAGCCACCCGGCACCAAGCAGCAGCGGCTCGCGGCTCTGGTGGCGCATCACAGTGACGCGGAACGGGTCGCCGCGTTGGTGGCCGGGGCACCGGCGGCCACACGGAAGTTGCTTGAGCAGAGTGCCAGGTCCACGCCGCGTCAGTCGCTGTTCGTCGTGTTCGGGGCTCCTGGCCACGATCTCCAACCAGGCGCCCGATGGGCACTCGACCGCGGGCTTCTGCTCCAGGACCGTCACCGGTACGGGCCCGTCCGGATGCCGGTCGAGGTGGCCTTGGCTCTGCGGGGCCCCGATTGGCACGCTCCGTTCGAACCTGTGCCGCCCGTCACACAGTTGGTGTCCATCACCTCCTCGGAAGTGGAGCGGGAGGCCGCGGTGGCCGCCACCGCGTTCGCGGCCCATGCCGCCTCCGTCCTTTCGGCGTGCGCGACCGCTCCACCGACCCGGCTTAAGTCGGGCGGGATCGGCGCGCGTGAACTGGCCCGGCTCGGCAAGGCCGCCCAAGCGGACGACGCCGTCGTACGCATCGCCCTGGAGACCGCGTACGCCGCCGGACTGCTGGCCCGCGACGGCGATCGCGTAGCTCCCACCGAGGCGTACGACGCCTGGGCCGAGCAGGAGCCCGCAGAACAACTCGCCGTTCTGCTCCGGGCATGGCGGGACCTGCCGCTCACCCCCACCCGGGCGCGCGACGAAGACAACAAGGCGCTTCCCGCGCTCGCCGGTGCGCCTGACTGCGGCGGCTGTCTGCAGGCCCGCAACGGGCTGCTCACCGCGGCAGCGGGGCTCCCGGCAGGGCAGGGTGTGAAGGCCGCTTCGGAGCTGGGGCCGCTCGTGGCCTGGCACCGTCCGCTCGCCGACGATGCCTCGCCCCAGGACACGGCACCGTTCAGCACCGTGATCCGCGAAGGCGAACTGCTGGGCGTGCTGGCACGGGGTGCGCTGTCCCCGCTCGGTGCCCACCTGGCGGCCCACGCCGACGAAGAGCTCGACATCACGGCCCGACGGCTGCTGCCCCCCGCGACCACGACGGCCCGGATCGGCGCCGACCTCACCGCCGTCGTCACCGGCACCCCGTCCGCGCGACTCGCGGCACTGCTGGATTCGATGGCCGACCGGGAGACCAGTGGCACGGCGTCGGTATGGCGCTTCAGTGCCGGCAGTATCCGCCGGGCCCTGGACGCCGGCCGCACCCCGGACGACATCACAGCCGACCTGGCAGCCGGTTCCGCCACGGCCCTGCCACAGCCGCTGACCTATCTCATCGCCGACACCGCACGAGGTCACGGCCGGGTGCGCATCGCCCCCGCGGCCTGTGTCATCCACGGCGACGAACCCGCGCTCCTGGCCGAACTCGCCGCCCACCGCGCACTGTCCAAGCTCGCCCTGCGGCAGCTCGCCCCGACGGTCCTGGTCAGCGGCAGCCCACCCGCGACGGCTCTCGCCGCGCTCCGCGCTGCGGGCTACGCCCCGGTCGCCGAGACCGCCGGGGGAACAGTACGCATCGAGAAACGTCTGGCGCAGAGGGCCGCCGCCGCCGTCCCGCCCCCGCGAAGGAACGTCGGGTGGCGTGGCCCCCGGACCACCGCGACCCACGCCTCGGACGTGCCCACCGACGCCGGGATGGACGTCCTGGCCGACCGGCTGCTCAAGGCCCCGCCGTTCACACCCGAACCGGACCCGTTCGGCAGCGGGGTGCCTTTCGCGACGGACACCGAGGAGATCGTCGCCGGATACGCGAAGCACCTGTCGTACAGCGATGTCCGCCAGGTCGCCCATGCCATCGACACCGGTGCGGCCATCACGATCGAGTACGTCGCCACCTCGGGCGACCGGACCGTACGCACCCTCAGCGACCTGGAACTCGACCCGCCCCACCTCGACGCCTGGTGCCACCTGCGCGAAGCGGAACGCGTCTTCACTCTCTCCCGCATCCATGGCGTGATGCCCGCGTAGGACCCGGTGGCCGGGCCGAGGCGCCCGATGACACCCCCGAGGCACCTCGCGAGATATACACCCCGGAAAAGGACGATCGATCGTGCTAATATCATACGTATGACAGAGAACCCGGCAGCAGATCCCCCCGGTCAAGCGGGTGCGGTGGCCAAGCCGTTCCGTAACTCCGGGCGGGTGCACTTCGACGAGCTGGACCCCATGGGCATCCTGCACAACGCCCGTTACCAGGTCCACGCGGAGCGGGGGGTTTCTTCCTTCTTCGAGAGCCAGGGTTTCCGTTGGACGGACAGTCTCGAAGTGAACCCGGACAGGTTCCACGCGGTCCGCCGCTTCGAGATCGACTTCCATCTCCCGTTCGCCGGTGAGGGCCCGCTCGATGTCGAGGTGTGGCTGGAACGCCTGGGCCGCACCAGCATCAGCCACGGCTTCGCCTGTATCGGCGACAACGGAACCGTGCACGCCTCCGGGATGCGCGCCATCGTCAGGCTCGACTCGGCGACGTACCGCCCGCTCGAATGGACCGAAGGATGGCGCAAGGCGCATCTCACGGGGTTGCTGCCCGAGCGTTCCGCCTGAACACCGGGCGGGCTGCCCGCCGTTCATTCACCTCATTCACCTCATTCACCTCATTCACTGTGCTGAATCAGCTGCGCGGGGACATTCTCCGGTCTGAACCGGTCTGAACCGGTCTGAACCTCACGGAGCGCCGCCATGCGGCCTTCCGGCAGGACTGACATCCCCTTTCCCGGTGCGCCCGTAAGAGGGGACCTGCAGGGAAGTAGCGAGCCTGGCGGCGGCGCCGTCGGGCCCCGCCCGCGCGTTCTACGGCCACTGCGTGGCCCGGGTCTTCGGACGGCCGGCCGCGACCGCCCCGTCCACGGCCTGACATTCCGCCCTCGAACTCTGCGGACGTCAACCTGAGTTCCGTCCTGCCGGGGCAGTGGGGCCGGGGCAGTGGGCCGTCTCGTCGGGAGTACCCGCGCAGGCCGTGAGACGGCTTCAAGCGCCGTTGGACACGGTGCCATCGGCCGCCGGTCGGCCCGGGCTGCACAGTGCCGGCCACCCGAGGGAGCACAGCTCGTCGACGAGGTCCTCGGCGGCGCCCGGGTCCACCATCAGGTCCACCACACCCATGGCGCGGTCCACGCCCGGGTCGAGCGCGAGCCCCTCGACGGCGACCCGCGTGCCGCCCATGTCGGACAACAGCCGGGCGAGCACGTCCGGGTGGTCCCCGACGAGCACCGATACGGCGCTCCGCGCCGCCGGGACCTGACGGGGGGCGGGGATACGGGCGCGGCCCGCCCGGCCCCGGACGAGAACGTCCCGCAGCCCCGCCGTGGCCCGTTCCCCCTCGTCGCCGGACCGGCCCACGGTGAAGCCGGCCAGCGCCCGCGCGGTGACCAGCAGGTCGTCCGCCAGTTCGACCAGTACCTCGGAGACCGCCGAGGCGTTGGTGCCCAGGATGTCGTTCCACAGGTCGGGGTTGCCCGCGGCGACCCGGGTGACGTCCCGCACGCCCTGGCCGGACAGCCGTACCGCGGACTCCGGGGCGTGCTCGAGCCGGGCCGCCATCAGGCTGGCCACCAGGTGCGGGGTGTGGGAGATCAGCGCCACCGCACGGTCGTGCTCGTCCTGCCGCATCATCACCGGCCGCGCTCCGCACAGTTGGACGAGCCGCAGGGCGCGGGCGAGCGTGGCCCGCGTGGTCCGCGGGGACGGGGTGAGCACCCAGGGCTTGTCCCGGAAGAGATCGGCGCGGGCCGCGGCGGGACCGGAACGCTCCAGGCCCGCGAGCGGGTGCCCGCCCGCGTAGGTGCTCAGGTCACAGCCTGCGGCGGCCGCCTCCGCCAAGGGACGCTCCTTCACACTCGCCACATCCGTGTAGTGGTGGGCGAGCCCCCGGCGCTGCATCTCGGCCAGGACCCGCCCGACACCGGCCGGTGGTACCGCGAGCACGGCCAGGTCGACCGGGCACGACGGTTCGTCGGTGATGCCCGCTCCCATGGCGGCGGCCGTGCGGGCGGCCGCCGGGTCACGGTCCAGCAGGTGCACGGTCACTCCTCGTCCCGTCAGGGCCAGGGCCACAGAGGTACCGATGAGCCCGGTGCCGATCACTGCCGCGATGCGCAACATGCTTCTCCCTGGAGGCTGTACAGCGGGTCCCGTCACGCGGGACGGACGGCACGGAGTCGCGCGGTGCGGGCTCCGGGCCGTGCCTCGCCGGCGGCGGTGCGGGTCAGTTCCTCCACAGCACCGGGCAGAACTCGGGGTCGGAGTAGTCCGGAACCCCCTGCTCCGTCTTGCGCACCAGGACGTCGTGGTTGTACGCCACGGGGCTGCCGTCGCCGGTCCGGAAGTCGCGGTAGCGGTTCTCCCCGTCCTGCAGGTGGAAGGAGACGGCGCGGCGCGGGTCGGGGGCGCGGTTGGCGCCGCTGCCGTGGTAGGTGCGGCAGTGATGGAAGTTCACATGCCCCTTGGGGATGGTCACCGGTATCTTTCGCACCTCGGCGTCGTTGTGCGCGGCGTTCGTCTCCAGCATCGTGTCCAGCTCGCTGCGGTCGCGCTCGGCGAAGTGCCGGGAGGTGCTTTCGCGGACGGCTGTCTCCTGCCACAGGTGGCTGCCGTCCACCATGGTGATGGTGCCGTTCTCCTCGGCGCAGTCGTGGAACGGGATGAAGGCGGTGAGCATCCGCTCGGACGTGCACGTCGCCCAGTAGTGGCGGTCGAAGTGCCAGGGGACGACGTTCGACGGCTCGTCGGGGCGCGACGGCTTGTAGATCAGCGTCGACTGGAAGGCCCGGATCTCGGAGACCTCGGCGAGCCGCGCGGCGACGGCGCCGAGCAGCGGCTTGCGCAGGATGCCGCCGATGGTGTCGTCCTCGTAGTGGATGTAGTCGTTGTGCCGCTGGACCGGTCCGTCCTGCGGGGTCCAGTAGGCGAGCTTGGGCGGCCGCGCCGGGAGGTCGCGGTCGCGGTGGCCGGCGTAGAACCGGTCGCCGGCCGAACTCAGCAGGTCGATCTCCTGGTCGGTGAACAGCTTCTTGGAGAGGTACCAGCCGTGCTCGGCGTAGAACTGGACCTCCTCGTCGGTGGGCAGCAGCTCACGTTCCGCGGCGGTCAGGGTGAAGTCCTGGGTGTGCACGTTGTGCCTTCCTGGGTACGGGTCGGACCGTCGGCGACGCTCGTCGGCGGCAGGCGCTATGAGGGCGCGGCGGTCGCCTGCTCGCGCTCCACCGCCGCGTACAGCGCCTTGATGTTGCCGCTGCCGAAGGTGCGGGCGCCGTGGCGGTCGATGACCTCCATGAAGTAGGTGTGCCGCACGTGCATCGACTGGGTGAAGATCTGGAACACCTCGCCCCAGTGGTCCCGGTCGACCAGCACGTTCGACGAACGCAGCGCGGCGGTCTCCAGGTCGGTGCGGCCGAACCGCTCTTCCAGCGCGTCGTAGTAGCTGCCCGGTGTGCGCAGGAAGCGCACGCCCTGGCCCTCAAGGGTGTGCACGGTGGTCACGATGTCGTCGGTGAGGAAGGCGAGATGCTGTACGCCCGCCCCGCCGTGGCGGGCGAGGAAGTCGTCTATCTGGCCTGGCCTGCGGGTGGCGTCGGGCTCGATGAGGGTGAACGTCACCTGCTCCGAGGGGCTCTGCACCACCTTCGAGTTCATCGCCTGCTCGCCCACCTCGATGTGCTCCTCGAAGATCTGGCGGAAGCCGAAGACCTCCTCGTAGAAGCGGACGGTGGGATCGAGTTCGCCGGCGGGCAGGCAGATCGCGGCGTGGTCCACGAGGGACAGCAGTTCTCCGGCGTCCTCGGGGTCCGGCGCGAACATGTCCATGGTCTTGGGCATGAACTCCTGGGGGGCCACGCCGCCCTCGGTGGCCGGCGTCGCGGCAAGCCCGTGCCGCTCGACGAAACGGTGGGTCACATCGCCGAAGCCCGCGATCTCGGCGACCACCACCCGGGCGTCGCCCAGGGTGTACTCGGCAGGCGGCGTGATCGGGGCGGCTCCGCGCTGGACGGCCTCGTTGAAGGCCTTCCGGGCGTCCGTGGTCCCGAACGCGATGTTCGCCACGCCGTCACCGTGCCGGCTGACGTGGTCGGCGACAGAGGTCCGCGGGGTCAGCGCCGACGTGAGCAGCAGCTGGATGCCGCCCTGGCGCAGCAGCAGCGAACGGTGCTCCTTGAGACCGGTCTCCGGCCCCGCCTGGCCGCATACGCGGAATCCGAAAGCGGTGCAGAGATAGAATGCCGCCTGCTGTGCGTCGCCCACATTGAATTCCACATGGTCAATGCCTTGGATATCCATCATCCATCCTTCTGTCGGATTTCGGGAACCTGTCGAACTATCGTCGCGTGAAATCGGCACACCTCGGAGCCAGTGCGCTGGCATTCCACCAGGCTGTCGCGGACGGTGATTCCCATTCCTTGGAACCAGCCCGCCCGCATGTCCAGGCAGGGGCACGCGTAGCCGTCGAGGGCGCGGGCGACCCGTAGCATCTTGAGCGCGAAGTTCTTGGTGACGACGGTCTCCCACTCGTCCTCACCGCACGGGATCTGCTGGACTTCCATCATGGCGTCGGTCCACATGGCGGCGGGAATTCCCTCGAACCATTCGACGAATTCATCCATCCGGAGTTCGCCGAATTTCACGCCGTTTTTTCGGGTGTACCAGAGGGCCAAGCGGCGGGCCACGAATGCTACGGCCTCCGCGTTGATCTCGTTGGCGGCCTCGGGGCCGAAGCGTTTGAGCACCCCTTGATACCAACGCGCATCGTGGAGCCACCAGAATTCGCGCGTCGGCACATCCTGGGAAAGTGCCTGCGGGCCGGGCTCCTCACCGGACACCGGCCACTCCTTCCGGGAACCGCTCGCGGCGGGTGGTCGCCGGGCCGAGCACCAGGCTGATGTTGTGACCGCCGAAGGCGAAGGAGTTGGTGACCGCGGCGCGCACCGGACCCGCGCGCGGCTTGTCGCGCACATGGTCCAGTTCGCATCCCGGGGCCACCTCGTCGAGGTTCTTGGTCGGCGGCAGCAGTCCGGCGGCGATGGACCACGCCGTCACCGCCGCTTCCACCGCGCCCGCGCCGCCCAACAGGTGCCCGGTCATCGACTTGGTGGCGCTGACCGCGGGGGTGACGTCGCCGAACACCGCGCGGATCGCCTTCGCTTCGGCCGTGTCGCCCAGCTTGGTCCCGGTTCCGTGGGCGTTGACGTAGTCCACGTCCCCGGGGGCGAGCCCTGCGTTCGCCAGGGCCATGCGCATGCACGCCGCGGCCCCTTCGCCGTCCGGGCGGGGCGTGGTGGGCCGGTAGGCGTCGGTCGTGCCGCCCCAGCCGAGCAGGTTGGCGTATCCGGCCACCCCGCGGGCCCGCGCGTGCTCGGCCGACTCGATCACCAGGACGCCCGCGCCCTCGCCGAGCACGAAGCCGTTGCGCCGGCTGTCGAACGGTCGGCTCGCTTCCTGCGGGTCCTGCCAACCGCGTGCGAGCGCACGGGCGTTGGCGAAGGCGTCGGCGACGGTCGGGTGCAGCGGCGCGTCACTGCCGCCGCATACCACCACATCGGCCTCGCCGCCTCGGATCAGCCGAAGCGCCTCCGCGACCGACTGCGCGCCGGCCGCGCACGCTGTCGCGATCGCCGAGCTGTAGCCGCGGATGCCGTGCTTGATGGCGATCCGGGCGGCCGCCATGTTCGGCAGCATCCCGGGCAGCAGGTACGGGCTGATGGCGGTGCGTCCGCGTTCGTGGCGGCCACGGGCCTGGTTCTCGTACGTCTCCAGGCCGGCGCCTCCGCTGGAGACGACCACCGCCGTACGGGCCGGGTCCGAGTCCACGCCGACGGCCAGCCCGGCGTCGGCCAGGGCCGCGTCGGCCGCCGCGAGGGCGAGCAGGATGTACCGGTCCACGCAGCGGGCCTCGGAGGGCGGCAGGACCTCGGCGGGGTCGATGTGCGGAGCGATGCCGGCCACGTCCACCGAACCCGAGACGACGTGGTCCGCGGCGGGTCGGATCAGGCCGGAGCGGCCGGTGCACAGTGCCTCGAAGGTCTCCGGGGCATCCCGGCCCAGTGAGGTGACCAGGCCGATGCCGGTGATGACAGCCTCCCGGCCGTTCCCGGCGGTCATGCCTGTGCCTTCGGCGCCGTGGCGGCCAGGGTGCCGCTGCGGTGGCGCTCGCGCAGCAGCACCTTGAGCACCTTGCCGGTGGGTCCGAGCGGCAGCTGCGACTCGTCGGCGACCACCACGTCCCGCACGGTGGCCGCGGTCGCGGCGTCCAGTGTGGCCAGCACCCGTTCGCGCAGTTCGGCGGGGTCGGGGCGGGGCCCGGCATCGGTGTGCAGTGTCAGCAGCACGTCCGTGACGACCGTCCCGTCCTCGTGTCGGACCGCCACGACGGTGCACTCGCGCACCGGGGGAACACCGGCGAGCACCTGCTCCTCGGAGAGGGCGGTGTGCACCAGACCGCCGCCGGGAAGCCGTGCGGAGTCGACGGCCCGGTCGACGTGGTAGTAGTAGCCCTCTGCGTCGCGGTACACGAGATCCCCGGTGAGGAAGTACCCGCGCGACCGGGTGCGGTAGGTCGTCACCGAGTCGTTCCAGTAACCGTCCGCCAGGGTGGGCGCCTTGACGCCGAGCTGCCCGGTCTCGCCGACCGGCACCTCGTCACCGTTGTCGTCCAGCACCCCGATCTCGGAGAACGAGTGCGGCTTGCCGATGCACCGGCCGTACCGGTTCGTGTCCGGGGTGTGGGTGATGAAGAACTGGGAGTGGCCCATCTCGGTGGAGCCGAGGCCGTCGATGAACATGGACCCCGGACGGCTGCGCACTCCTTCGCGCGTGGCGACGTCGTAGTTGCCGACCGCGACGAGCTTGCGGATGTGCGCCTCGTGCGCGCAGTCCCCGGTGTTCCACCACAGCCGCACCGAGCCGAGATCGCGGGTGGTGAGGTCCTCGGAGGCGAGCTCCGACCAGAAGGCGGCGAATCCGAAGACACTGTGCGGGCGCCAGCGCTCGATGGCGTCCAGCAGCGCGGTACCCGACTGCTGGGAGACCAGGCACACTTCGGCCCGGTTGCACAGCGCGAGGTTGAAGGCGATCAGCGTCGCCGCGTGTGCGGCGGGCAGTGCGCCGAGCATGCGCTGCATGCCCTGTGCCCGGGGCAGTGTGAGGCGGTGCTTGTTGGCTGCGAACAGGCTCCGGTGCGAATGGATCACGGCCTTGGGCAGCCCGGTGGTGCCGGAGGAATGGGTGATCACGACCGGGTCGTCCTGGTGGAAGCGGTACGGTTCCGGGGCGTCCGCCGGATCGCCGCTGCCGGCTCCGGCGATGTCGTCCAGCAGGACGGTTCCCGGGTCGTGCCCCTCCAGGGCCTTGCGGCGCTCGGCGTCGGTCAGCAGGCCGACCGCGCGCAGCCGGGTGGTGTAGGCGGCGGCGGTCTCCGCGGCGAGACGGCCGTTGAGCAGTGCGGGGATGGCGCCGAGCCGGGTCAGGGCGAGGAAGCTGAGGATCTGGTCGGCCGCGTTGCCGACCCAGACCGCGACCGGGTCCCGCCGGCCGATACCGCGCGCGCTGAGCCAGGCCGCGCGGGCCGCCACGCGTTCGTCGAGCTGGCGGAGCGTCAGAGGCTCCCAGGCGGGGTGGCCGTCGACGTCCGTGTCGAAGGTGACGGTGGGAGTGTCGAGGTCCTCGCCGCGTGCGACGAGCGTGGTGAGCACGTTGCCGGTGCCCAGGTCCGGGTCGGCCGCCAGTTCGGCGCGGATCTTCTTGACGTTCATGAGGTTTCTCCTGTGTCGACGAAGGTCCCGGCGGGGCGCCGGTCGGGTCGTCCGAGAACGAGAGCGGACGCCCGGTCGAGACCGCCGTGGGCGTCGTCCTGCTCGACGAGGATCAGCAGCACGTCGTCCGCGTCACCGTCCTGGACGATGAGTGAGGCCAGCGCGCGCCCGTCGGTCAGCGGGTCCGACACGGGGCTCGTGCACACCACAGGGCCGGTCAGGCCCCAGCGCGCCGCCACCTTGCCCGCGATCGCGTTGGGCACCGACTGGAAGAACAGCAGCGGCGCGACCCGCTGCCCGGTGTCCACGGCCCGCGCCACGGCAGCGGCCGTGCCCTGGTCCCCGCGGACGCTCACGATCACGACGGCGGTGCGTCCGCCGTGCGACGGGCCCACGGGCGGGTCTCCGTAGAGCGGACGCAGGCACCGGTCCGCGGCCTCGGCCACCAGCGGGGCGAACGAGGAGGCGATGAAGCCCGCGACCGGTGTGGGCACGGTGTCACCGGGGCCGGGGAACTCCACGTGGTGGAGCACCATGAGGTCCGGTGCGGCGGCGTACGGGGAGGAGGTGGTCATGGCGCCCCCACCACGAGCGCCGTGTTCGCGCCGCCGAAGGCCGAGTTGAGGGACAGCGCGTAGGCGACGGGTGTGTCCCGCCGTTCTTCGAGCACCAGGTTGAGCCTGCATTTGCCGTCCGGCTCCTCGAACCCGGCGTTGACCGGCAGCCGCCCGGAGCGCACGGTGTGGACGGTGATCACGAGTTCGAGCAGTCCGGACGCCTCAAGCGTGTGCCCGTGCACCGTCTTGGACGAGCTCACCGGCACCTGGCCGGCCCACGGGCCCAGCGCCCGGTGGAGCGCGGCCGCCTCGGCGGCGTCGCTGTAGGACGTGCCGGTGCCATGGGCGTTGACGTACCCGATGTCGGCCGGCTGCCGCCGTGCCCGGCCCAGCGCGGCCTCGATCGCGCGCGCCAGGCCGGTACCCTCCGGGTGCGGCTGGCTCACGTGGTACGCGTCCCCGGCGCGTCCCCAGCCGGTGAGCCTGGCCAGTACCTCCGCTCCCCTGCGCCGTGCGCTGTGGGCGGACTCCATCACCACGGCGGCCACACCGTCGCCCAGCAGCAGGCCCTTACGGCCCGCGCTGAACGCCCGTACCCGCTCGTCCGCAGCCAGCGCGCGACCCGCGTCGAACAGGGCGAAGTGGTCTTCGTCCACCAGGTAGCCGCCTGCGGCGACCACCCGCTCGGCCTGACCCGAGGAGATCATCGCGGCCGCGTCAGCGACCGCGGTGCTGCCCGCGACACACGCGCTGGTGTACGCCCGTACCGCTCCGCCCAGGCTGGTGGCCGTGGCCAGCGCGGCCGCGGTCGCGCCCGCGCTCTGCCGAAGCCGCGCGTCGGCGGGCAGCCGGGCGAAGGCCGGATCGGCGTGGGCGGCGAGCAGCAGCGGGGACGACGCGCGCTCCGCCGCCGTGAGCTCCGCATCGGTGGCGGCATCGGCCACCACCGCTTCCAGCTCGGTGAACAGGACCGGATCACCAGGCAGTTCGGCCGCGACGCTGACCCGGTAGCGACCGGTGTCGAACCGGGTCACCGGTGCGAACGACGTCCTCCCGCTGAACACCCCGTCGAGCAGCGGGCCGGTACCGCGGCCGAATCCGGACACCGCGGAGAGCCCGGTGATCACGATCTCCGGTGCCGGGCCCGGGCGTCCGGGTCCGGCACCGGTGAGTGATTCAGGCATCGCCGGCCCCTGCCCGGACCTCCCGGAAGACCTCCAGTGCGGTGGACACCGTGGTGATCCGGGCGAGTTGGTCGTCGTCGAGGTCGAGGGCGGTGCCGTACCGCTCGTCCATCTGGTGCAGGAGCCATGCCAGTTCGAGGGAGTCGATGCGGTCCTCGTCCGACTCCACCGTGCGCTCGCTGTAGCCCGCGAGCATGTCGATCAGATCCTGGCGTTCCAGGAACAGGGGGGTGGTCACTTCCCACCCGCCGCCGCGACGGATGCCGCGCGCTTGGCTATTTCCGCGGCCAGCTGGTCGACCGTCAGCAAGGCCAGCTGCTCGGTCTCGTCCTCGTCCATCCTGACGCCGTAGCTGTCCTCGACCTGGATGGCGAGCTCGGCGAGGGCCAGCGACTCGAGGTCGAGACCGGCCGGGCCGAGCGGGGTCTCGCCGGTGATCTCGGCGACGTCGTAGTTCATGCTCTTGAGGGCGTCGACGATGAAGGTGTGGACGTTGTCGCTCATTCTCTGGTTGCCTTCCGGTCATGGAACAGGGCCCGGAACGTGATCCGGACGGGGTGACGGTCTTCCTCGGCGAATCGGCCGGGAATTCTCGGGTTCACGCGCGCGAGGCCGCGCTGCGCGGGGCAGCCGCTCTCCTGGGTGTCCCTCGGGCACGGGTCCGGATGGAGCATGAGCCGGGCGGACGGCCGCGGTTGGGTGGAGAGTTCGCGGATGCGCTGCACGTGAGCGTGAGTCATGGCCGTGGCGTTGTGGCGGTTGCCATGGCGCGGTCAGCGTGGGTCGGGGTGGATGTGGAGGTGTTGCGTCCGGTTCCGGCCGCCGGCCTCGCCCGCTACTGGTTCACGGCGGCCGAGGCGATCTGGGTGGCGGAGCGGCCGGAGGCCGAGCGCTCCGCGGCCTTCCTGTGGCTCTGGACGCAGAAGGAGGCTGTGGGGAAGGCGCTGGGCATCGGGCTGCGCGACGGTGGCACCCGCCGCGCCGTCCTGCCCTGCGGCAGCTGGGAGGAGCCCGCCGGCGACGGGCGCCGGCTGGTCGCCCTGCCCGGTACCCCGGAACTGTCGGTCGCCGTGCCGGCCGCCGCGCCCGGTGTTTCCCTGGCCGTCGCCGTCCGGGGAGCCCGCGCGGCGGGCACCGTGGTGGACATGCGGGACCTGGCCGGCCTCATGAGGTGACCACCGAGCCGGTCCCGCCGATCGGGACGACCGGGTCGACGTGTGCCTCGGTGTCCACGCCGTCCACGCCGAATCCCGCACACCGCAGCAGTTCCCGCCGGTAGGCGCCGGCGTCGCCCAGCTGTGCGAGGTTGCCGGTGGTGACGCGTTCCCAGCGTTGCCGGATCTCGTCCTGCACCTCAGGATCGAGCTCGCGGTCGTCCAGCCTCAGTCGGCCGTCCGCGTCGACCGTGTCCTCGGGAAGGACGTCGGTGAACAGACGGTGCAGCTGTTCGACCGGGCCCTCCATCCTGCCCTGGTCGCCCAGGACACGCGAGAGCAGCGTCCAGTACAGCGCAGTGATCGGGATGACGGAGCTGGACTGGGTGACGTGGGCGGAGGTGACGACCACCCGTACCGGCCTGAGCGGGGTGTCCAACCTCCGTGCCGTCGCCTCGAGGTGATCCTTGGCCGCCCCCAGCGTTCCGCCGCGGTAGGCGGGCCGCAGCCGGTCGCCGCCCTCGTAGGAGAACGCCAGGGACCCGGCGGCCGGGGCCAGTACGCCGCCTTCGTCCAGGGCGCGCCACCACAGTTCCCAGTCCTCGCCGCCCATGACGCCGACGGTGGCGGCGATCTCCTCGGGCGAGGCGGGTTCCAGTTCGGCCCGGCGGACCTCCCCGGTCACCAGGTCGAGCGTCTTGTCGGAGTGGCTCACGCCGACCGTCTTGATCACGGCGCGCAGGACGGCGCCGGTGTCCGGGTGGGTACGCCGCTTGGCGGCGATGCTGTGGACGACCAGGTCGACCTGGCCGAGCGTCTCTTTGACGGTCCGCACGGCGGCCCGCTTGGCCTCGTGGGTGAAGGCGTCGGCGAGCACGGTGCGGCAGACCGTACCGGAGCGCTCGGCCAGCGCGTGCGTCTCGGCCGTGGCGTACCACCCGGCGGAGCCGGGGCGTTGCTCGCTGCCGGGACGGGAGTGGCAGACACCGATCGTGGCGCTGCCCGAGGTGGTGGCGATGACCCGGGCCGCGAGGCCGAGGCCGGTGGAGGAACCGATCACCAGGGCCCGGGGTGGCACCGGGGCGTGGCCCAGCTCTTGGGCGGTCGCGGCCCATTGCCGCGTCCGTGCGCGTACGCCTTCGGGGTGCGCGAAGACGACCAGCGGGCCGTGGGTGACCTGACGGATGATCACGCCCCGACCCCGTTGGGCGCTGTGTGTTCCGAGGCGGCGGCGCGGGCCTGGGCGCGCAGCCGACCCGGGTCCCTGACCAGTTTGCCGGTCGCGGTGCGGGCGAGGGCGGGCACCACGTGCACGCCGCGCGGACGTTTGTACGCGGCCAGGCGGTCGGTCAGCTGTGTGGTGAGCCGGTCGGCGGCCCCGGTGTCCGCGGCCGGCTCGGCCAGCGAGACGTACGCCTCGATGCCGCGGTCGAACAGGACCACCGCGTCGGCGACGCCGGGCAGTCCGGCCAGCAGGGCCTCGACCTCGGCCAGGTCGACCTTCAGGCCCCCGACGGACACCTGAGCGTCCAGCCGTCCCAGGACCCGCAGCCGCCCGGTGCCGGGGTCGTGCTCCCCCGCGTCCTTGGTGCGCAGCCAGCCGTCCGACCAGCGCTCCGGGTCCACCAGGCCGACATAGGGTGAGGCGGGAAGCGACAGCTGGATCTCGCCGTCCACGACCCGGACGCCGACGCCCGGCGCCGGGGTGACCATGGGCAGGTTCTCGCCCGACACGTCGGTCGCGATGACACCGCACTCGGTCATGCCGTACATGGCGCCCAGCTGGGCGCCGAAACGGGTGGTGAACTTCTCGCGGACCTCGGGGTGTACGGGCTCGCCGCCGGTCACCATCCTGACCAGTTGCGGGAGTGGGGGCGGCTGGGCGACGTTGGACAGGATCTCGGCCTGGGACGGCACGCCCAGCACGGTCGTCGGTGCGCCGCCGTCCGCGATGGCGCTGAAGATGGAGTCGATCGTCAGCCGGGCGGGAATCACCACTTCGGCACCGATGCGCAGGCTGTGGAGCAGGCCGCCGACCAGGCCGAGGACGTGCAGGGGCGAGGCGAGCACGACCACCCGCTCACCGTGGCGCGGGAACCCTTCGATGAGGGTGTACCGCTCGATCTCCGCCGTCAGGTCGGCGGCGGTGCGCCCGATCATCTTCGAGGGGCCGGTCGAGCCGGAACTCAGCTGGATGAGGGCGTGTCCGGTGGGTGCCGGACGGCCCTCGGGACGCGGGCGTATCAGTGCCTCGACGTCGAAGAAACCACGCAGCGCGCCCTTGACCGGGGAAGCCGGCTCGACGACGAACCGGGATGCGAGCCGTTCGACGGCCTCACCGGCTTCGTACTCGGTGAACCGGTAGTCCAGGATGGCGACCTGCGCGCCGATCCGCCAGGCCGAGAGCAGCGTGGTCACGTAGGCCAGTGACGGTGGGAGCCGGAGGGCGAGGGAGTCGCCGGACCGTAGTCCCGCGGCCGTCAGCTCCTGCTCCCGGACGGTGACCAGGTCGCGGAGAGTGCCCCGGTCCACCGGCCGGCCGAGGCGCAGGCAGGCTTCGTGCGCGGGTCCGTCGAGCAGGAAGCGGTCCACCCATAAATCGGTGTCCGGCCCAGCCTCGATATGTCGCGGATTCACTTTGTTTCCCCCCGTTGTTCAGCCTCGCAGCGTGTGCTGGGACCGGCTGATGCTTCCTTCTTGTTGCTCTTTTCTTCTTGCCGTCGACCGTATTCAGCGGACGCTCGGGTACGGGGCAGTGCAGATGGAGAGTAGGGAGAGGCGAGAGCTTC
The DNA here is from genome assembly GCF_053591515.1 of Streptomyces sp. NPDC003011. Taxonomy (NCBI): domain Bacteria; kingdom Bacillati; phylum Actinomycetota; class Actinomycetes; order Kitasatosporales; family Streptomycetaceae; genus Streptomyces; species Streptomyces sp. NPDC003011. Next base: position 69,028 of record NZ_JBSFTY010000037.1, on the reverse strand, counting down.
TCGTTCACTCATCCGGCAGACGTGTGGGGATGTTCATCCGGCGTTGGCGTGAACGCCCCGGGTCCCCTGCCGCCGGTCACCAAGGCTCCTCCGACGCGGGAGAGGTCGCGGCAGCCGGACAGGGCCATGGCGTCGTCGAGTTCCTGTCGCAGCAACTGGAGCACGGCCGCCACGCCGTCGGCTCCGGAGTACGCGAGCCCCCACAGCGCGGGCCGTCCGATGAGGACGGCGTCCGCTCCCCGCGCGAGAGCCTTGAGTATGTCGGTGCCGCGGCGGACGGCTCCGTCGACCAGTACCGGGACGTGGCCGCCCACCGCCTGGGCGACCTCGGGCAGGGCGTCGATACTGGCGATGGCGCCGTCGAGCTGGCGCCCGCCGTGGTTGGAGACGATCACCGCTTCCATGCCGTGCTCGACCGCGAGGCGGGCGTCCTCCGCGGTGAGAATGCCCTTGAGGATGATCGGCAGCGGGCTGCGTTCCCGCAGCCACGCCAGGTCGGCCCAGGTGATCGAGGGGTCGAACTGCTCTCGGGAGTGCGCTTCGACGGCGGAGACGTCCATGCCCGGCCGATGGCTTGAGGCCATCACCGACGGATCGACATTGACCGCTCTGACGTGCGGCGGAAGGCTGAAACCACTGCGTACGTCCCTCAGTCGCCTGCCCACGCGCGGGGCGTCGACGGTCAGGACGAGCGCCCGGTATCCGCAGTCCCGTGCCCGTAGAGCGAGCTCGACGAGGATCTCACGGCGGCGCAGCCAGTACAGCTGGAGCCACAGCGGCCCTGTCGCAGCGGCCGCGATGTCCTCCAGGGTGCGGCTGGCGAACATGCTCACGATCATGAGCGCACCCGCCTCGCCGGCGGCACGCGCGGTGGCGACCTCGCCGTCGGTGTGCACCAGTCGGTGATAGGCGGTCGGGGCGATGCCGACCGGCATCGCGAGCGGGGAGCCCAGCAGTGCCGTGGTGACGTCACAGCTGGAAACGTCGACGAGGAACCGCGGCCGCAGTCTGATCCGGTCGAGCGCGTCCCGGTTCGCGCGGAGCGTCGACTCGGACCCGCTGCCGCCTTGCAGGAAGCCCCACACGTTGGCAGCGATGTTTCCGCGTGCGAGCGCTTCGTACTCCCCGACTGTCAGTGCTGTCATGGCTTCATGCACACGCGGTGCGCATGCTTCCCTTCACCTTGTCGGTGTGAACAATCCGGACTGGTGGCGCTCTGCAAGGGGGCTCTCGCGGCAACTTGAGATTATCCTACACACTCCGAACGACCGTTCGTGTATACAAATGATTCGGTGCTTTTCGCTCCACCCGGGACGCACTGGGCGCCCCGGCGGCGAATGCCCTAATCAGATGGCCAATTCAGGGCTACGGCCCGTTCGGCGAGCATCATCACCGGGAGGTTCGTGGTGGCTCGCACTGTGACTGGCATCACGGATGCGTCGATAATCAAGAGGCCCTGAATGCCCAGGACTTGACAGCGATGGTCCACCACGGACGACGTGACGCCCGCAGGTCCCATCCGGCAGGTTCCGAGCGGATGGTGGTACACGGCGGGCGACGTGCGCACCGCGGCCTCGATCGCCGCGGCATCGTCGGCCGCGACGGCCGGGCCCGGCCGCAGCTCCGTCTCCAGCAGATCGCTGAGCGGCTGCTGGGCGGCGATGTGCCGGGCGGCCCGTACGCCCTGGGCCAGGGCCCGGACGTCGCGCGGGTCGTCGAGCAGACCGAGGTCGATCAGCGGTGCGTCCCCGGGTTTCGCGGAGCGCAGGCGCACCGACCCGCGCGAGTGGGGGTGCACCAGGCCGACCGACATCATGAAGTCCAGCCCGGTGGGATGTTCCTCCGTGCTACGGGTGGGCAGCGCGGACCTGGCCTGGATGTGCAGGTCGACGTCGGCGAGGCCGGGATCGCTCTTGAGCGTGAGCGTGGTGGTGAGCGACGTGAGGTTGCTGGTGTCGTGCGCCTTGGCGGCGAACAGCGTGTAGGAGGCGGGGTGTTCGGTCAGCCCGGTGCCGACCCCCGGCAGATCGGCGAGCACCTCGATGCCGACCTCCCGCAGGTGGTCCGCAGGCCCGAGGCCCGAACGCATCAGAACGGCCGGGCTGTTGTAGGCGCCCGCGCTCAGCACGACCTGGCGGCCGCTGACGGTCTCGCCCGTCGCGAGCCGGACACCGGTGACCCGCCCGGCCTCCATGAGGACCACGTCGACCTCCTCGCCGGCGCGCACCGTGAGGTTCGGCCGCCCGGCCGGCTCTTCCAGGTAGGCGAGCGCGGCGTTCTGCCGGCGGCCGTCCTTCTGGTTGAGCGGCGAGATGCCCGCCCCCACGGCGGCCGGGTCGTTGAGGTCGGGGACGAGCTCGTGGCCGGCGGCCCGGCATGCCTCCAGGAAGGCGGCCTGCGACAGCGACAGGTCGGCGTGCTCGTGCCGGCGTACCGCCACCGGGCCCGTCCTGCCGTGCACCTGGTCGTCCCCTTCCGGGGTGTTCTCCAGTTTCCGGTAGAACGGCAGCACGTCCTCCCAGGACCAGCCGGGCAGGCCGAGCGCGGACCAGGCCTCGTGGTCCGCGGGGCGGCTGCGGAACGCCATGCAGTAATTGATGGCGGAGGAACCACCGACGAGCCGCCCGCGGGGCGTCTTGACCGGCGCGCCGTTCCCGCCGGGCTCGCTCTCGTAGCCCCAGTCGTCGCCCTGCGGCATGGCGGACGCGTCGAGCACGTCCGTCGGCCAGGTCCCGTCGGCCAGGTGGTCGGGACCCGCCTCGATCAGGGCCACCTTCCGGTCGGGGTTCTCACTGAGCCGGGCGGCCACTACGCTGCCCGCCGATCCCGCACCCACCACGATGACATCGAACTCCACTGCGACTCCTTCGTCCTGCGTCGAACCGGCCGGCCACGGGTTGCGCGAACAGTCATGCCTGGGGGCGGTGAGGCCGCAGGGGGAGGACATCGAGCCCCCGGATCAGGGTGCTGAACCTCCACCGCAGCTCGTTCAGATCGCCGGCCGGGGCGAGGTCGGGGAAGCGGGTCAGTAGCCGCTCGAAGGCGATCTCGCCCTCGAGCCGGGCCAGCGGCGCCCCGACGCAGTAGTGGATGCCGTGCCCGAAGCCGACATGCCCGCCCACGGGACGTGTCACGTCCAGCCGGTCGGGGTCGGTGAACCGCGCGCCGTCCCGGTTCGCCGAGGTGAGGACGGCCAGCACGAACTCCCCGGCGGGTATCAGCGTGCCGCCCACCTCCACCGGCTCGGTGCTGTGCCGCATCATCGCGGTGTTGCCGGGCCCGTCGTAGCGCAGGAACTCCTCGACCGCGCCCGGGTACAGCTTGGGGTCGGCCCGCAGCGCGGCGAGTTGGTCCGGGTTGCGCAGCAGCGCGAGCATCCCGTTGCCGATCAGGTTGACGGTCGTCTCGTGCCCCGCCACAAGAGTGAGGAAGGCCATCGAGACCAGCTCCGACTCGGAGAGCATGCCCTTCTCGTCCTTGGCCTGTACCAGCATGGTGAGCATGTCGTCGGCCGGCTCGGTCCGCTTCTGACCCAGCAGCCACAACAGGTAGTTCGTCAGAGAGGCGGCGTCATCGGTGGACTGGCTCGCGCCCTCGTCGGACGCCAGGCCGATCGTCGCGCTGTCCGTCACCAAGGAGTACGACCAGCGCTGGAAGTCGGCGCGGTCGGCCTCCGGGACTCCGAGCAGCTCGCAGATCACGGCGAGCGGGAGCGGGAAGGCGTAGTCGTTGATGAGCTCGAACTCGTCCCGCCCGGCGAGCCGGTCGAGCAGGTCGTCCGCGGTCTTCACGATCCCGGGCCGCAACTTCTCCACCTGCCGGTTCGTGAAGGCCCCGGCGATCAGCTTGCGCAGCCTGGTGTGGTCCGGCGGGTCGGTGTTGAGCATGTGCTCGCCCAGCATCCTGCCGAAGGCCTGCTTGGAGGCGGGGTTCGGCGCGTGGGTGTCCAGCAGCCGCCTGGCCTCGTGCACGTCCTTGCTCAGGAGGGGATTGCTCATCACCTCACGGACGTCGGCATGCCGGGTGACGATCCAGACCTTCATGCCGGTGGGCAGCAGCGCCTGCTGGACGGGTTGCTCCTCCCGCATCCGCGCGTACACCGGATGCGGGTCCTGCATGACGTCGATGTTGAACTCGAAGAGGTCTCCGTCACCGGGTATGGCGGTCGCACTCATGTCGGTCTTCCTTTGCTTTAGGTTCCGGTGGTTCCGGTGGTTCCGGTGGTTCAGCGGGACTGTGCGTCGACCTGGGGCCGGCTCTGTACGTACCTGCGACCGAGCGGCTGGCTCACGTGCGGCAGCCCGACGGCGGCCAGCACGATGACCAGGCCAGAGCCGACCGCGCCGAGCACGAAGGCGGTGGTGTACGCCGACTCCCCCGGCAGCCCGAATGTACTGCACGAACGGTCGTGCTGTTTATGATTTACCGGTTCACCTCCTGCCGAGCCGACGCCGACCGTACGGCCCCCGGTGATCGGCGACGCGCTGGCGACGAACTCGCGAGGGTATTCTGAAGCCGCCCTTGACAAGGCGGGGCACATACTCATAGGTCGGCAGCAGCAGGCCGCGAGTGCTGACAGATCCGAACGTCCCGCCCCTGACGCCACGCTCGACGGGCCGAGTGCTCGTAAGCGTCCGATGAAGCAACGGTGAACCGTGACTGACCAATCCACCGACGGGCGCGTTCGTCGAGGTAACGCCACCCGACGGATCATCCTGGCCCGCGCGGTGGACATCGCCTCCGTCGAGGGGCTCGAGGGTCTGTCGCTGGGCAGGATCGCCACCGATCTGAGTCTGAGCAAGAGCGGCGTCTTCGCTCTTTTCGGGTCCAAGGAGGAACTGCAGCTCGCGACGATCCACGCCGCGCAGGAGATCTACGCCGAGCACGTCATCACGCCGGCGATGAAGCTGCCGCCCGGGGTCGGCCAGGTGTGGGGGCTGTGCGAGAACTGGCTGCGGTACTCCGAGAACCGTGTCTTCAGGGGCGGCTGTTTCTTCTACGGAGTGTCCGCCGAGTTCGACGCGCGGCCCGGCCGGGTCCGCGAGGAACTCGCCGGCGCCGGGCGGGGGTGGCTGCGCATCGTCACCTCGACCATCGAGTCCGCACGCGCGGTCGGGAGCATCCGCGCGGACACCGACTCCGCCCAACTCGCCTTCGAGATATCGGCGTTCCTGGAGTCTGCCAACGCCATCTCGCTGCTGCACGAGGACGAGGGGATCTACCGCCGCGCCGGCGTGGCCATCCTGCGCCTGCTCCGGGCCGAGGCCACCGACCCGGCCGGACTGCCCGACTGGCGTTGATGGACAGGACGCGGAAGCGCTCCTTATAGTCAGGCGGCAGTTGGCGGGTGAGGGGGCTCACCGCGGAGTCGCCGGACGCACATCGCAGGAGACATCCTGTGCGGCCGGGTCGTCGTGACGCCACAAGGAGACCCGCATGCCTCTTGACCCGCAGGTGCAGGCCCTGCGCACCCGAATGATGGGCGAAGACGCACGTCCTCTGTACGCCCAGTCGGTCGACGAGGCCCGCAAGGCCGACCTGGACGCCATCAGGGCCGCGGGCGGCCAGCCCGAGCCGGTGGCCCGCGTCCACGAGCTCCGTATCCCGGGCTTCCCCGAGACCGAGACCGATGGCGACAGCGAGATCGAGCTGCGCGTCTACCGGCCGGAAGGCCCGGGGCCCTTTCCCGTCCTGGTCTACTTCTTCGGCGGCGGCTGGACCCTGGGGAGCCTGGACACCTCGGACGGTGTCTGCCGCACCCTCACCAACGCCGTCCCCTGCGTCACCGTGTCCGTCGGCTACCGGCTCGCGCCCGAGCACAAGTTCCCCACAGCCGTGGAGGATTGCCATGCGGCCGTGCGCTGGGTCGCCGAGCACGGAACGCAACTCGGCGCCGACTCCTCCCGGCTGGCCGTCGGCGGCGACAGCGCGGGCGGCAACCTCGCGGCGGCGGTCACCCTGCTGCTGCGGGACCGGGGCGGCCCGGCGCCTTCCGGCCAGCTCCTCGTGTATCCGAACACCGACTACGGCTCCGACACACCGTCCATGCGCGAGAACACCGACCCGGTCTTCTTCAACGAGAAGTCGGTGGACTGGTACTGGCGGAACTATCTCGCCTCGCCCCAGGACGGCACGAACCCGCTCGCCTCTCCCCTGCGTGCCGAGAGCCTCGCCGGGCTGCCGCCCGCCCTGGTCGTCACGGCCGAGTTCGACCCGCTGCGTGACCAGGGTGAGCAGTACGCGGCCCGGCTGGAGGAAGCCGGCGTCCCGGTGCGGCTGTCCCGCTACCCGGGCATGATCCACGGATTCTTCACCATGAGCGGCACCCTGGACGCCAGCAGGCAGGCCCTCGCCCAGGCGGCCGCGTACCTGCGCACGATCTTCGATGAGGGATGACGCGATGAATCGGCGGACCCCGCCGGCCGTTGTCCTCGCCCGCGACGCGCTCCACGCCTCACTGAGCGACCCCCTGCTGGAAGCGATGAACTTCCTCAACGAGGTGACCAGCCGCTACCCCACCGCGATCTCCTTCGCACCCGGCAGGCCGTACGAAGGGGACTTCGAGCCGGAGTCCATCACCGACCACCTCGCCACCTTCACCGCCCATCTCCGAGATGACCTGGGCATGACCAGCGAGCAGGTGCGCACCACTCTCTTCCAGTACGGCCGGACAAAGGGCTTCATCCATGAGCTGATCGCGCGGACCGTCGAGAACGACGAAGCCATCCGCGTGGACCCCGAGGCGGTCGTCGTCACGGTCGGCTGCCAGGAGGCCATGCTGCTCGTGCTGCGCGCGCTGTTCGCCTCGCCCGAGGACGTCCTCCTCGTGAGTTCGCCGTGCTACGTCGGGGTGACCGGCATCGCCCGGTTGCTCGGTATCGAGGTGGCCCCGGTTCCCGAGGGCCCCGACGGCATCACCGCGGAAGCGGTCGGCGCGGCGGCCCGTGCGCTGCGCGCGGCGGGCAGGCGCCCGCGCGCCCTCTACGTGGTCCCGGACTTCGCCAATCCCTCGGGCCTCAGCATGACGGTGGACGCGCGGGAAGAGCTCCTGGAGATCGCGCTCCAGGAGGACGTGCTGGTCCTTGAGGACAATCCGTACGGCTTCTTCATCCGTGACGGAGAGCCACGGCCGACCCTCAAGTCGCTCGACCGCGGCCGGCGCGTCGTCTACTTCGGGTCGTTCGCCAAGACCGTCTTCCCCGGCGCCCGGGTCGGCTACGTCCTGGCCGACCAGGAGGTCGAAGGAAGCGACGGCCGGCGCACCCTGCTCGCCGACGAGCTTTCGAAGATCAAGAGCATGACGACGGTCAACACCCCCGCACTCACCCAGGCAGTGATCGGCGGCATGCTCCTCCAGCACGACTGCCGCCTGCGCGACGCGAACAAGGGCAACATCACCCACTACCGCGAGAACCTCCAGACCCTGCTGGACGAGCTGGACCGGCAGCTCCCGGTGCACCGCCGCGGCGGACTCGGCATCGACTGGAACGTGCCGGACGGGGGCTTCTTCCTCGTCATGACCGTCCCCTTCACCGCGGACGACAGCGCGCTGGAACGCTCCGCGCAGGACTATCAGGTGCTCTGGACCCCCATGAGCTACTTCCACCTCGGCACAGGCGGGACCCGGCAGCTCCGGCTGTCCTGCAGCGCCCTGGACCCGGAGCGGATCCGCGAGGGCGTCACCCGGCTGGTGGCCTTCCTGCTCGGCGCGGCGGCCGGCCGGCCGCCGGCAGACCGGTCCAGCCAGGGATCCTGACGGTCCCCCGGACCAGCGCGCGATGGCTTGGCCGCGGGGCGTGCGAGACGCTGTACCGCGCCACGCCCCACCCCGGGACCATGCTGGAGTGGCTCGACCGGGCGCCCACAGGTTCGAAGGCGGGGAGGGACCGGGAGGGACGCCCGGCCGCTGATGTCCGGCATCAGCGGCCGGCTCAGCCGGTCGGTCCGGGCTGTGGGGGGACGAGAGCGGATCGTGTGCCGCGCGGGATCCCCGCCCGTCCGAGGCCCGTCCGCCGGCCTGCGCGGCAAAGTGACTGTCCCAAAGCCCGGTAGAAGCGGTCCGGAAGGAACACGGCGTCCGCGACGATCATCGCGCCGGAGAAGAGCGGCAGGCCCATGAGTCCGGCGATCCCCCCGTGCATGATCAGCAGCATGACCAGAACGGGGTACTTGAGGCGCCCGAACAGGACGAACGGGAAGGCGACCTGCAAGAGCACGGTGAGGTAGCAGGCAAGGGCGATGGCGAGGTCGTGCTCGTCCGCGAGGGCGGAGAGTTCGGGCCAGGGCCGGAACAGGTCGAGGTTCAGGACGTAGTGGAGCGCGGTGCCGTTGCCCCAGGTGCCGCCCTGCACCTTGAAGAGACCCGCGGAACCGTAGAGGAAGCAGACCTGGACCGCGATGACGAGCATGGCGCAGTTGTGCAGCGCCGTCGTCAGCGTGCGGCGCGCGGCGCCGAGCTGGTGGCCGATGCCGGCCGCGCGGCCGCCCGTCGGGCCGGCTCCCGCTGTGTCCACGGGGACTCGCAGCCGGGCCCTGCGCGCGTCGAGCGACCAGCGGCGACCGCACGCGGTGAAGACGAGGTAGACGGCCATGAGGAGGATGAGGTTGTCTCCTCCGTCGGTCATGAAGATCGCCCGGGCGTGGAAGGAGGCCACCACCACCGCGAACAGCACCGACACCGCCCTGGTCCGCCAGCCCAACAGGAACAGGGCGGCTGTGATGAGCGCTGCCGCGTAGCAGGCCTCGAAGTAGGCCCTGCTGTCGGACAGGGCCAGGATGCTGACCCACCCGGTCTGGTCGTAGAGCTGTTCGGCCAGCGCCGGCGTCCACGGTGAACCGGGACCCCAGATCTGATCGCGGTGCGGAAACTCGCGCAGCAGGAAGACGAGGTAGAGCAGCCCGTACCCGATGCGCAGAACCGCCGCGGCGTACAGGGAGACCGGCCGGCCGGTGAGGAGGGCGGACAGTCCGCCGACGACGCGGTCGGATACGCGGCGCGGTGGAGGTGGTTCCACGTTCCCGGCGGGACGCGGAGTGGCAGCGGACGCCTGCTCAGTTTCCATGGGGGGTCACCTTCCACCAGGGCAGATACCGCGTGTCGGTGGGCTTCTGCGCGTTCCCGGCCGGGCTCGCGGCGCCCGCAGCACGCGGCGGGGCGACGGGCACGGTGATCACACGGAGCTGAAGGGACTCGAAAGCGCCACCGCGGTGGGCGGCCACGCGGTCCGCGGCGATGTTCCGCAGGTACTGCCGCATCATCAGAGCCCGCTCGGTGCGGGAGCGGTCGTCTGCGCCGTGCAGTTCCAGGTAGGAACTCCATGCCCTGCGCAGCATGTTCTGCGTCGTGTGGCTCGGGAAGGCGTTGTGCGTCACGGCGGCGTTGTCGACGGCGGTGAGGTCGAACCAGTCGCTCACCCGCACCGTGCCGTCCGGTGCGGTGTGCATGGTCCGCGCCGAGATCTGGCGGTTCACCGTCTCCGGATCCGGGGCGAACAGCCGCCAGTTCTGCTCGAAGAGGGGAAAGATCCAGGCATTCACCTGGCGGGCGTACTGCTGGGATACCGGGTTCGCTGGTGCCACGTGCAGAAAGACCATCAGCACATGGGCCAGGGCCGTCACCAGAAACAGGAGGACGGTGACTGTCACGCCGGCTCTCAGAGGAACAGGTGACCGGCCCGGAGTTCCGTGGGGAGGGGAATTCCTCCCGTCATCGCTTTGGCCCGCAGGATCAGTATCGTTTTCCGGCTTCCGCATTTCTGGTGTCGCAATGCCGCTCAGCACGGCCCCCACCCGGCCTCTCATACCGACTCCTTTCCCACAGCGGCGCGCGGTGGACCGTGACAACGATCCGCCGCGCGCCGCCCGTCTCTCCGGGGGCTGTGCAGCCGTGTTCCGGAGAGGCGCATTCCATGTATCAGCCAGGACGTGTCCGCGACATCCGGATCCGGGGACTCACGTCCCACGCCGTCATGACTGTGGTGCCGCGCAGCCTGTCAGCGGAGGTTGTCGTGACCGGCGCTGTGGCCGTCGCTGTGGCCGGCGCTGTGGCCGTCGTGCTCGCCGGGATTGTCGTCGTGCCCCGGCTGCTGGCCGGACTTCCCGGGCTTGTCGTTGTGCTCCGGCTGGTCGTTGTGCCCCGGCTGGTCGTCGGGCTTTCCGTAGCCGTCATGGTGTCCCGGCTTACCCGGCTTTCCGGGCTTTCCGGGCTTGTGTCCCCCGCCATCGTGGCCGTTGCCACCGGTCGCGCCGCCGTGGCCGTTGCCGCCGGTCGCGCCGCCGTGGCCGTTGCCGCCGGTCGCGCCGCCGTGGCCGCCGCCCGTGGTGCCCGCGACTGCACCGCCCGGAGCGCCACCGCTGGTGGCCCCCGTGCTTCCGCCGGTCGCGCCACCGGTCACGACACCGCCCAGTACACCGCCCAGCACACCGCCGAGGGCGCCGCCCGGGGCACCGCCCGTGGTGCCACCGGTCGTCGGGCCGCCGAGCACACCGCCGAGCACACCGCCCACGGCTCCGCCGCCCGTGGTGCCGGCGGTGGTCCCGCCCGTCACGGCACCGCCGAGCACGCCGCCCAGGACGCCACCGGTGGTTCCACCGGTGCTGCCGGTCTCACACGTGCCGAGGTCGATGTCGTTGGTGTCCAGCGTCACCGCGCCGTTCTGGGCCAGCGCCCGGCCGTCGATGTCCGCGCCCGTGGTGACGGTGATCGATTCGCTGGCCATGATGGTGCCCACGAAGTCGGAGTCGGTGCCGAGCGTCGCCGAGCTTCCGATCTGCCAGTACACGTTGCACGGCGAGGCGCCGTTGATGAGGGACACCTGACTGGCGGACGCCGTCGTCAGGGTCGAACCGACCTGGAAGACCCAGACGGCGTTCGGGTCGCCCTGGGCGTCGAGGGTGAGCGTGCCGGTGATACCCGCGCTGACCGGTACCCGGTAGACGTCGGGCGTCAGCGTCTGGCCGCCGAGCTCCACCGGATCTCCGACGTACGTGACGCCCGGCGGCTGTCCGGCGGCCTGGTTGTAAGCGGTCACCAGGTCCGCCTTCGCCTGGGTGGCCACAGCGTCGGCGGCGTGCTGTGTCCCGTTCACGATGCCGGGCGGGAAACCGGTGATGGCGGTGCCGGGGCTGACCCCGACATCTCCGTCGATGACGGAGGGACCGGTGTTGGTGACCGTGGAACCTGCCAGCACGGCGAAACTGCTCGCCGTTCCCAGCGGTACGGGGATCGCGACAGCACTCGCGCGGTTCGGCGTCACCACGACGACGACTGCGGCGACCACGACGGCGAGTACCGCCGCGATCCAGACCGAGATGGCGCGTCTTTGAGGCGCATCGGGAAGATTCAAGGTCATCTGGATGCCAACTCCTTGTGGGATACGCGAAGAGCGGTCCTCACACCGCGGAATCGCCGTTTACCTGACGGCGGCATATTACGCAGAGGCCTCCATTTACCTACGAACCATCCGGATGATTTCGGCGGATCGCATCAAATGCACCATGGAAAATATTACAAACTCCTGAATTGCCTCCTTGGTGCATTCGGCCGAGCGGCCAACTCGTTATCCGGTTGCGCCTTTTCTCTCGGCTACTGAGTTCACTTCTTCTCCAGGCGCAGTGTGTCGAGGGGGTTGTCGGGGTCGGGCGGGATGTCGTCGTAGGGGACTGCCTCGGGGGCGTTCAGGACGGGTCGCAGGGACAGATACGTCACGCCGCTGACGAGGTCACCGTTCCCCGGGCCGCCCAGCGTGGTCTGCCTCTCCTCCATCGGCAGAGCGGTCCTCGGGTCGATGACGACCCGGCTCCGGATGTCCTCGCCGTCGTACTCGATCGCCACTCCGGATCGTCCGGCGCTGTCGTGCACGGGACCGACGAGGCGGAGATACGGGAGCCCGGCGAGCACGTCGTAGAGCGCCGCGCGCAGGTCGGGGCTCGCCGGTGCCGTGAGCAGGGTGACGATGCCGTTGAAGACCGCCTCCTGTTCGGGCGTGTCCGGAGTGCCGCTGGAGAGGTACGCCTTGAGGGCGCGTGGTTCGGTGGGCAGCTCGCGGAGGTCGTCCCACGTGACGAACAGGCCGGCGACCTGCCACGACATCTGCGCGTCGGGCTCCTTGCCCGCCGGGTGCAGCGCGTACTGCCCGTTCCACGCCCGGTTGATCATTCCCGACCGGCTGAGCCAGACCGTGCTGGTGCCCGCGGTGTCCGGGCCCCCGGACACCTGCCCCGGCGCGCCCCAGCCCGTGGCCGCGCTGTCCTGGCCGGTGTACATCTTCTTGCGCACTTTCCAGTACGGGGCATCGGTGGCGCGGGCCTCGGCGGCGGTGCCCGCGACCTGGTGCAGGAAGGACGCCGCGTCCGCACTGGCCGCGGGTGGTCGGCCGCCGAAGGGGACCGTCGGAACGGCGACCGCGCCGGCGACGACGGCCGCGACGGCGACGGAGAGCAGGACGCGGCTGCGGCGCGTCCTGCCGAATCGCAGCCGCGGCCGGGGGCGGGGCCGGGGGCGGCCGGCGTCCACCCGCACGTCCGCGCTCTCCGCCGCGGCGGCCCGGCGGACCGCGGCCCGTGCGGCGTCGACCACCGCGGCACCGGGCGGGGCGACCTGACCGGCGGCGATCAGGCGGTCCGCGCCGGGGAAGTCGAGCACCTCGTTCTCGTTCATGCCAGGTCTCCTGTCGAGCGGAGTACGCGGGAAGGGGAGGGAGGGGAGGGAGGGGAGGGAGAGGAAGGGGAGGGCGGCGGGGCCGTGCGGGTGTTCTGTGGAAGGCCCGGATCGAGTGCCTCGCGCAGGCGGTTGCGCGCCCGGTGCAGTCGGGAACGTGCCGTGCCCGGGGGGATGCCGAGCACCGCGGCGGCCTCGGTCGGGGTGAGCTGCTCCCAGGCGACGAGCAGCATCAGCTCACGCTCCACCGGCGGGAGCCCGGCCAGGGTGCGGCGTACCAGCGGGGCGAGCGCGGCGGCGTCGAGCCGCTGGTCGACCGCGTGCCACGGGTCGGTCCCGGCCGGGCCTCGCCCGGACCGTTCCGGCTCCGGATCGGGCTGCTCCCGTACGGCGTGCCGCCAGTGCCCGGCCAGGACGTTCCTGGCCACGCCGAACAACCAGGTGCGTACGGTGCCGCGGGCGCTGTCGAAGGTCCGGCGGCTCGCGTAGGCCTGTAGCCAGACCTCGGAGAGCAGGTCGTCGGCCGCGGCGGGCGCCCGGCGCACCAGATATCCGTGGAGGGCCATCGCGTGGCGGCCGACCAGCGCTTCGAACGCCGCCGGGTCGCGCGCCGAGCGGGCCAACAGAGCGCCGTCGTCCGCCGTGTCGCCCTGGTCCGACGCGTTGTGCTCGCCCGGTACCTCGCCGTCCGGCACCGGTGGTCGTTCCGATTCCTGTGTCATGAGACCCCTTCCGTGACCGAGCGGCACGGTCACACCCTCTACTTGTCGGCCGAAGGCGCAAGCGTTCGCCACGGCACGAGGGAGGAGGGGGCGGCAGGAGGCAGGAGGCAGGGGAGCGCTGCCGGCAGCGGATGATGGCGGGCATGCGTATCCGTATCGAGGCCTTCGACCTGCCCGGGCTGACCCGCCCGGCCACCGCCGACGGGGCCGCCCCCGCGTACGACAACATCCATGTCGCCGTGCAACGCCGCGACCGTCCGGCCGAGCTTCTCGACCCGCAGCGCGGTGACGCCGCGTCCGCGACCTGGACCCTGGAGTGCGCGGCGGTCGCCTCGGCGGCCGGCATCGAGGTGACCGGCCCCTATGTGCAGCACCGGCTGGGGCACCGGTTCGTCTACCTGTCGTGGGGCACGGTCGACGAGGCGGGCCTGTTCACGATGTTCCGCCGCGCCAAGCTCATGCTGGACGCCGTCCCCGCCGACGTGCTCGCCGCCGCCGTACGCGAAGGCCTGCTGGTCGCGCGCTTCGGACTGACCGACGCGCACGGCGGACCCCTGTGCGCGCGGATCACGCCCCCGCACGTCGCCTGGACCGCCGAATCCGCCGCCTAGGCACACAGGGAACGGCACGCTCCCGCACGGCTGCGGCCGCCGGCGCGCCTGTGGGCCTGCGCGCCAACCGCTTCGGAGAGCGGTGCGAACCTTCGCCGTTCTTCGGCCTCAGGCCATGTGCCTCAGACCATGTGCCTCAGGCCATGTGCCCCAGTCCCCAGCGCCCGGTCCCTAGCCCCGGGCACTCAGCCCCGTCACTCAGGGCGTTGCGTGCGGTTCTCGTGGGCGAGGCCGTCGGGGTGGGAGGGTGTGCGGGGGCCGAGGGGGAGGACCAGGGCCCGTAGCGGCGCGCTGGGCGAGGGGCGGAGGGCCGCGGGGTCCTGGGGACGGCGGATCGACCCGATGTCCTGCCAGCCCCACGACAGGAACGCGTCGAAGACCGCCGTGTCGGTCCGGGCCACCATCGTCACGCCGAGCGAGGCGTGGTGGTCGGCGAGCAGTTGCTCCTGGAGCCGGCGGGCCAGGCCCTGGTCACCGGTGTGGGGGTGGACCAGGATCTCGGTGACGGCGAAGACGTGTCCGGACGCGGTGAGTTGCTCGACGCTCTGCGGAAGGGTGCCGTCGAAGCCCCGCCACCATGTGCCGTCGCGTCGTACCGGGAATCCGTAGGCGCACCCGGCGAAGGACGTGTTCTCCGCGATCAGCAGGGCGAAGCCGGGACGTCGGATGTCGTCGGTGAGCCGTCGCAGGAACGCCTCCCTGCCGCGGTACTCCTCGCCGGCCCGTGCCAGGGAGGACTCCACGTACAGATCCGCCAGGTCCTCCCGCAGGGTCTCGGCCTGCCAGCGGTTCAGCCGGCGCAGCCGCAGCGCGTCGGCGGCGGACGGTGGGCGTTCCCCGTTCCGCGGCGGCTCCCACCGGGGGGCCGTCACAGCGCACCGGCCGACGGGACGTGAACCCGGTACACGCCGGAGCCGGCAGCGGCGGCGATCGGTCCGGTGATCAGGGCGCCCATGGCTCTCCCCTTCCCTTTCGTGTTCCGTATTCCGTTCCGTATTCCGTACGTCGGTGCCGTCCCCGAGCGCGTCCGAGGCCCGCCCCCGAGCCCGAGGCCGAGCGGCCGGGGAGGCACAGGACAGGGGAAGGCCCGGCCTGTCAGGTGCGAGGCTGCGGCCGGGGTCCCGGGCTGCGGGGGGAGGTGCGACCGGTCACGTGTTGTGGCATGCCGCTCACGTCCTGTTCGGCTGAGCCGGCATCGCGGGAGCGGTCGTCGCGGGAGCGGTCGTCGCGGCGGTCGCGGCCGGAGTGGCGGCGGTGACGACGGCCGTGGCCTCCGTCGCCGTGCGCGGACGCTCCGCCTCCTTCATCAGCCGGCTCCCTGTCGACGTGCCCAGCGGGTCGCTCGCGGCGGCCATCAGCCAGGCGGCCGTCTCGGGAGGCGTCCGCGGCGGGATCACCAGGAGGTTCCAGCGGCCCAGACGGTACGAGAGCAGCAGCAGCTCGTGCGGGTCCTGCTCGGCCAGGAACCAGCCGATCTTCACCACATGCCCGGCGACGGGCACCGTGCGCGGGGGCTCCGGCCACTGGACGGGGTTCACCGTGATCCGGGTGATCCGTCCCCACAGCGGATCGAGTACGGCCGTCAGCGAGGGGACTTCCGCGGTGAGGTCGCGGGTGCGGGGCCACCAGGCGCCGTCGAGCAGGACCGGTGCTGAACCGGCGGGGGCCAGCGACAGGCGCGGAGAGAGCCGCGGGGAGAGCCGCGGGGAGAGCCGCGGGGAGAGGGAGGCGGGCCGGTCCTCGAGGGTCGGCGGGTGGGAAATGATCGCAGTCATGACGCGCATGCCCTGCCCCGGGCCGATCGCGACCGGCTCGGCGTCGTCGATCGCCGAAAACGACACGGGCGTGGAGGCCGGTGCGCGAAATATCCTCGGTGTTTTTCAGGGTACTCCTCAGACAGGCCGGCGGACCGTGCCGCGTCGCCGCAGTCATCGGGCGGGCCCCCTCGGTGGTACGGGCCGGCGCCGACAAGTACCGTCGCCCGACCGGCACCTTGTCGGCAGGCGTTGACCGGAAAGGATCGACAACGTGATCATCTTTGGCACCAAGGGGTACCTCTACCAGCTCGCGATACTGACGTTGGTGTGCGCGCAGTGCGGGAATCCCTCCGCCCACACGCTCAGAAAGCGGGTCACGAAGTTCACCTTGTTCTTTGTGCCGCTGTTCCCGTTCTCCACCAAGTACGCGACGCAGTGCACCTTCTGCGGGGCGGAGCAGAAGATCACCAAGGAGCAGGCGGAGCAGCTGCTGGCGCAGAGCTCGGGTGGGCCCGGCGCCCCGTCGCACGGACAGCCGCAGCAACAGCCGTACCAGTCCTGAGGCTTTGCGGTCCGTCCGTCCCGAAGGCCCGCAGTCGGGGTCGCGGTCGCAGTCGCAGTCGCGGTGACGAGACTAGAGACGACGGCCATCGCGGAGATCATCACCGGGATGAATGCCCGGCGGTGGCCGGGGCGTCCCTTCCCGGGGGCCGGGTAACCGCTGACCCATGACCAACGTCCTTGTGGGCACGTGTTCCTGGACCGACCGCGCCCTGGTCGGCAGCGGCTGGTATCCGACCGGGCGGCGGGACGCCGAGGGGCGGTTGCGGTACTACGCCGAGCGCTTCCCGGTCGTCGAGGTCGACGCGAGCTACTACGCGCTGCCCGGCGAGCGGAACAGCCGGCTGTGGGTGGAGCGGACGCCGGACGGCTTCGTGTTCGACGTGAAGGCCTTCTCGCTGCTCACCGGGCATCCGACCCGGGCCGCGGTGATGCCGGACGGGCTGCCCGCCGACGCCGGGGACCCGGCGGTGCTCGACACGGTGTGGAAGCGGTTCACCGCCGGGATCGAGCCGCTCCGGGCAGCCGGCCGGCTCGGCACCGTGCTCTTCCAGTTCCCGCCGTGGTTCCGGCCGGGAGCGCGATCGGAGGCGTTCCTGGAGGAGTGCGCGGCACGGACGGCCGGGTGGCCGGTCGCCGTGGAGTTCCGGGATCCGCGGTGGTGGCGGGACGGACCGGAGGAGACCCGCGCCCTCCTCGCCCGGCACGGCTTCACGGCCGTAGCCGTCGACATGTCACCGGAACTGCCCTCCTCCATACCGCCCGTCACCCCCGTCACCACACCGCGCCTGTCGGTCGTGCGGTTCCACGGCCGCAGCCCCGCCTGGGGAACCGGCAGCAAGGAGGACCGGTTCCGGCACGCCTACTCCACCGCCGAACTCCAGGAGTGGACGCCCCGGTTGCGCGCCCTCGCCGGGCAGGTGGACGAGGTGCACGTCCTGTTCAACAACTGCTGCGCCGATTCCGCCGTACGCGCCGCCGAGAGCATGTCCCGCCTGCTCACGCCACGGGACCCGTCCTAGCCGATCCGTACCGTCGCCGACTCGCTGACCTGGTCGATCTCCGAGACACGGACCGTCACCTTCATCATCCAGTCGCCGGGCAGGGGCAGGTCGAGGGCGTCCGCGGCCCAGTAGCCGCCCCGGTCGGTGAGTTCGGCGTCGATGGGGCCGACGTCCTGCGCGGGGAGCGTGAAGGAGAGACGGAGTTCGGGGACCGTGGACAGGCCGCCGTCGGGGCCGTAGACCACGGCCTCGACCGCGTACTGGCCGGTGGCGCCCGGGATGAGGGTGATCTGCGCCCTGCCCTGGCCGCCGGGCGTGCCGACGTCGAAGGGGACCATGGTGACGGACGTGGTCTGCACCCCGCCCGACTGCGCCGTCCGCGCCGACCGCTCCGCCTCGGCGGCCGCGCGGCCGGGCAGGGTGCCGGCGAGCACCGTGGAGATCACCAGCACGACGACACCGACGGCCACCTCGGCCAGCACCGAGCGACGCAGCCGCCGGCGGCCGGGGTCCACGGCGAGCGGCTGACCGGCACGGGGTTCCGCGGACACGGACCGTGCCCCGGACACGGGCCGTTCCCCGGACGCCCGGTCCCCGGGCCGGTCTTCCCCGGCCGGGCCCTCCCCGGACGCTCCGTCGGCCGACGGTTCACGCTCGACCACCTCTTCCCCACCGGGACGGTCCCCGCCTGGACCTTCCCCGCCTGGACGTTCCCCGGCCGACCCGCCCCCGCCCGGCCCCGTCGGCCCCGCCGGCCCTCCGACCCGCTCCGGCACCCGCTCCCGTACAGCCATCCCGGCCTGGACCTCCGCCGCCACGGCCCGCTCGTCCGCCGGACCCTCGGTCGACACGCCCCCGGCAGTCGCCAGACCCCCGGTCGCCGGACCCGCGATCGCCACGCCCCCGGTCGCCGGCGTCGGCGTCGGTGCCGGCTCCGCCATCCGTGCCGTCCACCGCCGCGACACCCGTGCCGCCGCCAGCAGCAGGATCACGGCGGCCAGTTTGGCGGTCAGGAGGCGGCCGTACGGGGTGTCGGTGAGCGCGTTCCCGGAGCCGAGGCCGCGCCAGGACTGGTAGACGCCGGTGACGACGAGGGTGACCACGGCGGCGAAGGCGAGCCGGGAGAAGCGGGCGACCGTGCGGGCCGGGACCGCCGGCGAGCGGTACAGCGTGATGAGCAGGGCCGCGAGGCCGCCCAGCCACACCGCCATGGCCAGCACGTGCAGCACGGCCGACGTGATCGCCACCGGCACCTGGATCCCGGCGGACGCGTGGTCGGCGGCCCCCCAGGTCAGCGCCAGGGCGACGCAGAGCGCGGCTCCGGCGCCGAGCCGGGCGCGGGACCAGGACTCCCGCCGCCCCAGGCGTACGAGGAAGAAGGCCACCACCGGCAGCAGGGCGAGGCGGATCAGCAGGACCACGCCGGGGCGGGTCGTCAGGGTGCGTTCGAAGGCGGAGGCGTCGAAGGCCGCCGCAGGGCCCGCGCCCGACTCGTAGGGGGCGCGCAGCACCAGCAGGGCGACCGTGGCCCCGAGCAGGGTCCACCAGCCCGTCCACAGGGGGCGGCGCAGCGGGCCGGGGTCCGGCGGACGGCACACCGTGACGAAGACGGCCGTGCCGAGGAGCAGACCGGCGGCGAGGTACGCGAGATAGCGGGCGATCTTGTGCAGGGCGGCGGTCGCCGGGTCCTCTGCCGGACCGGTGTCCACGGCGGGCGGGGTCGGGGAGGGTGTGCCGACGGAGAAGGTGAAGGCGCCCGAGACCGGGTGGCTGTCGGCGGACACGACCCGCCAGGCCACCACGTAGGTGCCCTGGGCGAGCTTCGGGGGCAGGGTCGCCCGGACGGTGTCGGAACCGTCCGGCGCGTGCCGGACGCCGCCGAGGTCCAGCCGCCGGTTGCCGGGGCCAAGGACGCGGAAGGAGTCGTCGAGCAGGCCGACGGACTCGGTGAAGGTCAGGGTGAGCTGACGGGGGGCGGACTTGAGGACGGTTCCGTCGCCGGGGTCGGTGGAGCGGAGGGCGGCGTGCGCCGACGCGGTTCCCGCGCCGCCGAGGAGGAGCAGGACCAGCACGGTGCCCAGCAGCACCAGCTGTTGAAATCGCCGGTGTCGTCGCCTGGTCCTGAGGTCACCGTCACGCTCCACGCCGAGTCTCCGTCTGTGGACCTTCCGCCTTCCGGATACGTACGGACGCGAGCGCCCGTGTGCTCACCACGTGGGCCGCGCCGACACCCCGCCGTCCACGACCAGGTCGTGCCCGGTGATCCAGGACGCGAGCGGCGAGGCCAGGAACACGCACGCGTCGCCGATGTCCTCCGGTCGCCCGAGCCGGCCGAGCGGCGCCGCTTCCCGCCACCGCCGCACCCCCTGCGGCCAGTCCTCCGCCAGCCCTTCCCGGTGGACGAGTCCGGGCGAGACCGTGTTGACGCGGATGCCGTGGGGCCCGTACTCCTGCGCCGCCGCCCGCGCGTGCGCCACCACGGCCGCCTTGGACGCCGAGTAGGGGGCGTGGTCCGGGGCCGGGTGGCCCGCCTCGATCGACGCGATGTGGGTCACCGAGCCCCCGCCGCCCGCCCGCATGATCTCCGCCGCCGCCTGGGTGCACGCGAAGACGCTCGACAGGTTGGTGTCCACCACCGCCCGCCACTGGGCCGCCGTCATCCCGGGCAGGGGCCGCACCGGCTGCACGCCCGCGTTGTTGACCAGCGCCGTCAGCCGTCCGCCGGCCCAGTCGGCCGCCTCCCGCACCAGGTGCCGGCACGCGTCCTCGTCGGTGAGGTCGGCGCGCAGCACGACGGCCCGCCCGCCCCGCTCCCGCACCCGGTCCGCCACGTCCCGCGCCGCCTCCACCGCCGTACGGCAGTGCACGGCGACCGCGGCGCCCTCCTCGGCGCACCGCAGCGCGATGCCCCGCCCGATGCCGCCGCCCGCGCCGGTGACCAGGACGGCCTGCCCGTCGAGGAGTCTCATGGACGGCACAGTCCCGCGATCCGGTCCGCCTGTGCCGGATAACGCGCCGCCAAATCCGCCGCGTCGCCGTGCTCGTAGTCCGCGTAGGTGAACCCGGGCGCCATCGTGCAGCCGAAGAAGGTCCACGCGCCGCCGGCCGCGACCCGGCCGCCCATCCAGGTGCCGGCGGGGACGGTCAGCTGCGGGTGCTGGCCGCCGAGGACGTCCGGGCCCAGGACGGCGGTACGGGAGGTGCCGTCCGGGGCGAGGAGCAGGAGGTCCAGCGGGTCGCCCCGGTAGAAGTGCCAGATCTCGTCGTGCGGCAGGCGGTGCAGGGCCGAGAAGTCGTCCGAGGTCAGCAGGGCGACGATCGCCGAGCCCTGGGGGCGGCCGTCCGGCCCCTGCGGTCCCGCCCAGGTACGTCGGAACAGCCCGCCCTCGCGGGGGATGGGTTCCAGGCCGTAGTGGGCGACGAGGTCGTCTGGGGTCACGCCGGGAAGGCTACCTCCCGGTCGAGGAAGGCGAGTTGGGCGTGCTTCTCGGGCAGGTACACGTCCGGGAGGTCGATCTCCGGCAGGACGACCACCGGGCCCGCGGTGAAGCCCTGCTTCAGGAACCGTGCGACGGCCTTCTCGTTGCGCACGTCCGGGTCGACCACGATGCGGCCGCGGTCCAGCCCCACCAGCGCGTACGACGTGACGACGGTGAGCAGCGCCGCCGACCAGCCGGGGCGGGCACCGTCCCGCCCCGCGGGGGCCAGCAACAGGTGGATGCCGATGTCGCCGGGCCGTACCGGGTAGCACTCGCTGACACGGTCGGCCGCCGGCTCGTAGGTCTGCAGGAGGGCGACCGGTTCGTCGTCCTTCAGCACCAGGTAGGCGTGGTGCGTGTCCAGGGTGGCGAGGTGGGCGTAGACGTCGGCCACCTGGTCCTGCGTCAGGCCGTTCATGCCCCAGAAGGACGCCCGCTCCTCGCTCACCCACGCGTGCACGGTCCCGGCGTCGGCGTGCGCGTCGAGGGGCAGCACGCGGACGGTGCCGAAGCCGTCGACGGTCTGCTCGTGGACGGGTTCGCGGGTGGGGGCGTACGCGTCAGACATCGGTCTCCTTCTTGAGTCGGTCCCAGTCGGTGACGACCGGGACGAGATCCCCCTCGGTCCACAAGGGGAGCTGGTCGCGGTGGTGGGCGGAGCCGGGCACGCCGGACGCGCCGAAGGGCACCACCCACAGGCTGTCCTCGCGGCGGGCCAGGTCCCACACGTAGCGGGCGGCCGGGCCGCGCGCGCTGCGGTCCGTCCAGCCGGGCACGGCGGAGGTGCACAGCACGCAGTCATGGTCCCCGGACAGGCCGGGCTCCTCGCCGTCCGCGGGCTCCTCGTCGAAGGGCGTGCCGGTGAACGCCCGCCAGGGGGCGAGGCGGTGGGTGTCGCCCCAGCGCGCGGCCGGCGGTTCGGCGGCCACCTCCTCGACGGCCGCCCGCACGGCCTCCGCCCGGTCGATCCCGTACAGCTCGTCGGCGCGCAGCAGGTGTTCGAGGGCGAAGCCGATGCGCGGGACGAGGTGGAGCCAGGGCAGGAAGACCTCCGGGTAGGCGGGCGGGGTCGTCAGCGCGGCGAACACCGGGTGCGCCGCGAGCCGCCGTACGACGGCACCGCGCACCGCCGCGAACAGCGCCGCGTCGGTGCTGCCGGCGTCCATGCGGCGGTCCCAGCGCAGCAGGGTGTCCCGGACCCGGGCGGCCTCGGGGGTCAGCCCGTCCAGCGCCGCCAGGTGGTCCAGCAGCGGTTCGGCGGAGCCGAGCCGGGTGTCCATGTGGATCACCGGCAGGTCGGCGGGCGACCAGCGGTCCTTCTCCGTCAGCAGGGCGGTGATGCGGTCGGCGCGGTGCGGCGGGGCGAACTCGACGCCGAGCGGGGTGGCGGGGCCGCGCTGGTTGGCCATCACGGCGATGCCGTCGGTCAGCCCGGCGCGGGGCATCTCGTGCCAGCCCTCCCACTCGTGGCCGGGCTCCCAGGCGGGCACCAGCCGGGTGCGGTTGGCGTCGCAGCGCAGCGGCACCCGGCCCGCGACCCGGTGCAGCAGGCCGCCCTCGGTGTCGGCGGCCTGGACGACGTTCACGGGTTCGGCCCACGCGTCGAGGGCGCGGTCCACGTCGGCGACCCGGCGGGCCCGCAGCAGCGGGAGGAGGGCGCTGAAGCCGAGGTCCCCGGTGACGCGGGGCGGGTAGCGGAGGCTGACGGCGACCGGCGGCGTGTCCGTGTCGTCGAGGAGGCCGTCGCCCAGGAGGCCGTCGTCCGGGCCCTCCGGGATCCCCTCGGGCCCGCCGATGATCACCGGCCCCCGCTCGGTCTCGATCACCTCGACCTCGACCGGCTCCTCGCCCGCCACCTCGACGGTCTCGGTGTGCCGGACGGCCCGGCGCCAGACCCCGTCCGGGCCGAGGGCCTCGACACCGGCGCCGGTGCGCCGCAGCCGCTCCCGGTAGAGGTCCTGGTAGTCGGCCATGGCGTTGGTGATGGCCCAGGCGACCGTCCCGGTGTGGCCGAAGTGGGCGATGCCGGGGACGCCCGGGACGGCGAGGCCGACCACGTCGAACTCGGGGCAGGACAGGCGGATCTGCTGGTAGACGCCGGGGTCCTCGATGAAGCGGTGCGGGTCGCCCGCGATGACGGCGTGCCCGGTCGTGGTCCGCTCCGCGCTCACCAGCCAGCCGTTGCTGCCGGAGGTGCCGGGCCCGTCGGTGGCGAAGAGGCGGACGGCGTCGGGGCCGAGGTGGCGGACGACCTGCTCGCGCCAGAGCTTGGCCGGGAAGCCGGCGAAGAGGATGTGGGTGGCGAGCCACACGCCGAGCGGGGTCCAGGGCTCCCAGCGGCCGGGGGCGAGACCCGCCCGGGCGAACTCCGGAGCGGCCGTGCTCCGCAACCCCTCGTTGACGCCGTCGGTGTACGCCCGGACCCAGTCGGCCGTCTCCGGGTCCCGTCTCTCCAGGGCGGCGAAGCAGCGTCTGGCCGTGTCGTCGAGGCGGGCCCGTCTCGCGCATCTGTCCCAGGCGAGGGCCCCGGGGCCGAGGAAGGCGGCCGAGGTGCCCTGGGCGCGGTGCCGTTCGACCTCCAGCTGCCAGGCCCGGTCGCGGGCCGTCACCCGGCCCTGGGCACGGGCGAGCTCTGTCGCGCTGCCCGCGCGGAGGTGGGGTATCCCCCAGGCGTCGCGGTAGATCTCGGTGATCACCCAGTGCCCCTTCCCACGTGAAGGTTAGGTTTGCCTAACTAGTCCGGTGTGGGGGAATCGTACGCGAAGGGTGAGGACGCGCTGGGGCAGGGGCACGGCTGGGAGGGCGCGGTCCTCGGACTGCGGCGTGCGGGGGACTTCGCGTTCACCGTGACGGGCACGGAGGACGTCAGCGAGCTACCGGCGCGTCCACCTCACCGACGGCGGCATGCCGGCCGCGACCGGCGTCCACCCGACGATGGGGGTCCGGCTCTGGTTCGGCAACGCCGGCCGACCGCACCAGCGCGCCTGCACCCTGGCCGGCCCGGATCCCGCGGCCGGCACCCTCAGCCTGGAGTTCGCCCTGCACGAGGGGTGCGCAGGCGACTGGGCGCGGGCCCGGAAGCCGGGGGACACGATCGAGGCGACCGTGCGCGGGACGGGCTTCGAGCGGCCCCGGCCCGAGCCCACGCACGTCTTCGCGCTCGGCGACCCGGCCTCGCTGCCCGCGCTCGACTCCCTGCTCGGCGTCCTGGACTCCGTCCCGGCGACCGTCTGGTCCGAGAGCGCCCCCGATGACACCGCCCTGCCCCTGCGCACCGACCCGGCCCACCACGAGGCCCGCAGGGTGCCCCGGCAGGCCGCCGGCGACCGCCTGGCCGCCGAGGTGAGGTCGGCCCGCCCGCCTTGCTCGGGACCACCCCGCAGCCGTACGCCTGGATCGCCCGCGACACGACGACGACCCGGACCCGGTCGTCGTACGTCCGCGCGGAACTGGGACCGCCGAAGCAGCGGATGCACGCGCTGGGGTACCGGCGGCCGTGACCTGGGGAGCGACCCGCCGCCGCAGACGGCATGATCGAGGGCATGGACGTCACTCTTCACCTCGCCCAGGACCCCGAGGCCGACGAGCTGCTCGGGCGCTCCCCGCTCGCCGCGCTGGTCGGCATGCTGCTCGACCAGCAGGTTCCGATGGAGTGGGCGTTCAAGGGACCCCGCACCATCGCCGACCGTCTCGGCGCCGACGACCTGGACGCGCGTGAGATCGCCGCGCAGGACCCGGAGGCCTTCGCCGCGCTGCTGTCGGAGAAGCCGGCCGTGCACCGCTACCCGGGGTCGATGGCCCAGCGCGTCCAGCAGCTGTGCCAGTACCTCGTCGAGCACTACGACGGGAACGCCGAGCTGGTCTGGAAGGGCGTGGCCGACGGACGCGAGCTGCTGAGGCGGTTGCAGGAGCTGCCCGGCTTCGGCAGGCAGAAGGCCCAGATCTTCCTCGCCCTGCTCGGCAAGCAGCTCGGCGTGCGGCCGACGGGCTGGCGCGAGGCGGCGGGCGCCTACGGCGAACCGGAGTCCTTCCGGTCCGTCGCCGACATCACCGGACCCGAGTCGCTGACCAAGGTGCGCGCCCACAAGCAGGAGATGAAGGCCGAAGCCAAGGCGGCCAAGGCGGCCAAGGCCGCCGAGAAGTAAGCCGGGTGGCCCGCCCCGGATGGCGTCGGGTCCCGGCCCGGTCCCAGCATGGACCATGACCGAGCCACCGACCGGCGCCACCACGGGCCCGGCTTACGACGACCGCAAGGTCCACGCCCGCACCGCCCACGCCGTGGCCGGCCACCCCGCGACCGCCCACCCGAACGGCCACGAGCCCGAACCGCCCTTCGAGGGCCCCCTGCACGCCCTCTCCCGCGCCGCATGGCAGGTCGTCCTGGTCACCGGTGCCGCGTCACTGGTGCTCGGCGTCCTGGTCCTGGTGTGGCCGGGCGCCTCCCTGGTCGCGGCCGGTGTGCTCTTCGGCGTCTATCTGGTGATCAGCGGGGTCTTCCAGCTCATCGCCGCCTTCGGCACCCACCGGACCACCTCGCTGCGCGTCCTCGCCTTCGTCAGCGGCGCCCTGTCCCTGCTGCTGGGCCTGTTCTGCTTCCGCCGCCCCATGCAGTCGATCCTGCTGCTCGCCCTCTGGATCGGCATCGGCTGGCTGATCCGCGGGATCACCCAGAGCCTGGCCGCCCTCTCCGACCGGTCGATGCCCGCGCGCGGCTGGCAGGTCCTCCTCGGGATCGTCACCTTCGTCGGCGGTGTCGTGCTCATCGACGCGCCCTTCGAGTCCGTCGCCGTCCTCACCCTGGTCGGCGGCAGCTGGCTGGTCGTCGTCGGCGCGGTCGAGATCGTCACCGCGCTCCGCATCCGGGACCGGGCCCGGCAGGTCGCCCACGCCGTGTGAGGCGTGCCGTCCGCCGAACGGGCGGTTCTCGCCCCCGGCGTGCTGACCGCCCGGCGTGTCGCGGGGAGATGACCTGCCATGAACACCGCACGAGGGCCTGTCCGGCGGGTCAGGCCGCAGGACATCGGCGGCACCTCGTCGCCGCGGGTGAGCGGGGTCCGGGAACCCTTACCGCGGGCACGGCCGGGCAGGGCGGAGCCGGCGGCCGGCGACACGGCGGAGGGGGACGCCGGCCCCCGCGTCCCCGGCACGCTCCGCCGGACCGGCCCCCGCCTCCCGCGCCACCGCGCCTGGCCGCGGCTGCTCGTGCTGCTGCTCGCCCTGCTGGTGCCGGGCTCCCCCGCCGAGGTGTCCGCGACACCGGTGGCCGCGGCGGAACTCGTCGAGTACGACGCCCTGGACACGGTCCTGCGGCCACCGGCCCGCGGCGCCCACCGCCCGGCCGTACCCCTGCGCCCCGCGCCCCTGACCGGCCCGGCGCCCGGCGTCCCGGAGAGCCGCCCGCTCCCCGCGCCCCCGAGGCCGCCGTACGCCCTGCGCGCCCTGCGGACCGTGGTCCTGCGCTGCTGACGGAATCGGCCCACGGCCCCTCGGCCGGCCTTGGCCGGACGTCTCCCAGCACGACGCAAGGACACGAACATGCCCGTTGACCCGTACGCGGTCCTGCGCGCGCTGCTGCGCGCGGAGGCCGCACGCAGCACACCGAAACCGCACGTGAAGGAAGCGAAACCGCAGCGACCCCCGAAGGAACGGGGCCGCCGCTGACCGGTCGGCGGAGGCGGTGCCCCGCCTCCGCCGGGCCGTCCCGGACGCCGAGCGGGTGAACTCGCGGCCGGCCTGCCTGCCGACCGAGCGGGCCAGGGACGCGAACACGCCGCTGCCGACGACCTGTTGTCGACGACGGAGGGCTCCCCCAAGCCTCGCACGCCCTCTCCCGCCCCCTCCGGCTTCCTCCGCCGCAGCTCGTCGGGGCCCGTGGCCCCCCGCGCGGCGTCCAGCCTCTCGTACGCCGACTCCCGGTCCACAGCCTGTGCGTAACGCCCGCAGGGGCGGGGACGCCGACCGCCGGGTCCAGTGCCGTCGGCCCGACCGGGCCATCAGGGACTCGGGGCCCGCAGCCGGGTCGCGGCGAACGGCGTCGGGCGTCGGGCGCCCCTCTCGCTCAGGACGGCGACCACGGCCTCCCCCGTCCCGAGCCCGGTGAGCGGCTCCTCCAGGTCGTACGCCGAGCCGGGGAAGGTCCGCACGGTGGCCCGGAGGGGCTCCCGGCCGCCGGGCGCGAGGCGCACCCGGCGGCCACTTCCAGGGGCCGGCCCGGCCAGGGCCCGGGCGCTGCCCCGCGCCGCGGCGGCTGCACCGGGGGCGGCCGGGGACATGGCTCCGGAGAATGCCCCGGGCACGGTCTCCGCGTCGCTCACGCCAGGCCCCTGTTCCCGTTTCGCCCCGCTTTACGACGTCTTTTCCAGCCTCACACTCCGTCGCCATGGCTGCGCCCGGAACGTCAGGACCGGTAGGCTTTCCGTGTGATCTTCAAGCGCATCGGAAACGGCCGGCCGTACCCCGACCACGGCCGGGAAAGCACCCGGCAGTGGGCGGACGTCGCGCCGCGCCCGGTCCGCCTCGATCAGCTCGTGACGACCAAGGGCCAGCTCGACCTGGAAACCCTGCTCGCCGAGGACTCCACCTTCTACGGCGATCTCTTCGCGCACGTCGTGAAGTGGCAGGGCGACCTGTACCTGGAGGACGGCCTGCACCGCGCGGTCCGGGCGGCCCTCCAGCAGCGCCAGGTGCTGCACGCGCGCGTGCTCGAACTCGACTGAGACCCGGCACCGGCGCACCCGCACGTTCCCGGCCGGCCCTTTCGGCGTTGGCCCTTTCGGGTTGGACTGCGCGGCGTCCAATGATCATCTAGTAGGCATCATCGCCCAGGCGCACTACGCTGCGCCCATGAGCATGCTGACTCCCCCCGGCATGGGCGGCAAGTACCGGATCACGGGAGACAAGTACCCCCGGATGCGCCGGCCCCGGCGACGCGGCAGGCTCGTGTTCGGGCTGGTGGCCTCGGCGGCCGCGCTCGGCCTGATCGGCTGGGGCACTGTCCAGCTCATCGACGTCTTCAGCGGCGGCGGCAGGAAGGCCTCGGCGGCCGGCGCCAGGACGAACTGCGCAACGAAGGCGAGCCCCTCGCCCGGCGGTACGGCCGCGGCTCCGCCCAGGCCCGCTCAGATCACCGTCAACGTCCTCAACGCCACGCCCCGCAGCGGCCTCGCCAAGAAGACCGCGGACGAGCTGAAGAAGCGCGGCTTCAGGATCGGCGAAGTGGGCAACGCGGCCAAGGAGCACGACAAGAAGGTCAAGGGCACCGGCCTGCTGATCGGTCCCGCGTCCTCGCTGAAGACCTCGCTGCCCGTGCTGGCCACCCAGCTCGCCTCGGCCGAGCGCGGCACCGACGCCGCCCGCAAGGGCAGCGACCTCGACCTGGTCATCGGCACCGGCTTCAAGAGCCTCACGCCGAAGGCGGACGCCGACAAGGCCCTGGCCGCACTGGCCCGGCCGGAACCGGCGTCCACCACATCGAAGAAGACCTGCTGAGAGGTCCGTCGCAGGCGCTGCGGCCTACTCGGCCACCCCGTACAGCCGGTCCCCGGCGTCGCCCAGGCCGGGGACGATGTAGCCGTGCTCGTTGAGGTGGTCGTCGACCGCCGCCGTGACCACGGTGACCGGGGTTCCGGCGAGCTCGCGCTCCATGATCTCCACGCCCTCGGGGGCGGCCAGCAGCACCACCGCGGTGACGTCGTCGGCGCCGCGCTTGATCAGCTCCCGGATCGCCGCGACCAGCGTGCCGCCGGTGGCGAGCATGGGGTCGAGCACGTACACCTGACGGCCGGACAGGTCTTCCGGCATACGGGTGGCGTACGTGGCCGGCTGGAGCGTCTCCTCGTCCCGGATCATGCCGAGGAAGCCCACCTCGGCGGTCGGCAGCAGCCGCATCATGCCGTCGAGCATGCCGAGGCCGGCGCGCAGGATCGGCACCACCAGCGGGCGCGGGTGGGACAGCTTCACGCCCGTGGTCGGGGCGACCGGCGTCGTGATGTCGACCTGTTCGGTGCGCACGTCGCGCGTGGCCTCGTAGGCGAGCAGGGTGACCAGCTCGTCGGCGAGACGGCGGAAGGTCGCGGAGTCGGTGCGCCGGTCGCGCAGCGCGGTGAGCTTGTGGGCGACCAGGGGGTGGTCGACGACGTGGAGACGCATGTCCACAACAGTAACCGGGCCCGTGGAGCCCGGCGTCCCCGGACGGACGGAGCGGACACCGGCCCCGCCCGGCATCCGCCCGGGGGCGTCAAACCGGCCGTCCGGGGGAAGTCGGGAGAGGAAAGACTGGGGTGGTGAACGCATGTCTGACCGGCAGAACCGCAAGAACGCGTCGCCGCGCACGCGGCCGGGCACACACGAACGGCCGGAGACGGCCTCCGCCGCGGGCGTACCGGAGATACCGGGCCTGCCGCGGCGGCCGGACGGGCCGGAGACCGACGCCGAGCGCCGACGGCGCCGCGCCCAGTTCCTGCGCGAACTCGCCGAGGCCCGCCAACTGCGCGACCGTGTCCAGCCCCGCCGTGTGAAGACCGCCCGGCTGCGGCACGCGATGCGTATGCGGACGTTCCGCTGGTGAGGACCCGGTGAGCGCCGGGACACGCCGAGAGGGCGGCGGGGAAAAGATCGCGGGGCGCGCGGCGGTTGTCCGGGTGGCCGTGCGTGACCGCCCGGAAAAGCCGCGTACGATCCGCTGTTGGCGGCAACGAGTGCGCTGGTGAGACCTCGACGGACCCTCGGCTGCCACGAGATCGACGGCGGCCGGACACACAGGGAGCCGAAGACGTCCCCTGAGCGCCGTGTTTCTGCCACGATTCCGAGTGGGTGGGGCTCGGAGCACAGCTCTCCCCGCCCGCAACCTCCGCCGGGGGGACCCCCAACCGGCACGCCTAGGACCAGTGGGAGAGTCACGGTGTACTTCGCCGCACTGCTCGCGCGCACCGAAGACGGGTGGGAAGCGAGCGACAAAGAGCTCGACGATGTGGAAACCCTGTCGGATCTGGCCGACCTGGCCCGTGAGGCCTCGTCCGAGGACGACACGGTGCTGGTGCTCATCGAGCAGGAGGACGCCTGGTTCGGCGTCGTCCGCTTCGACGGCGAGGAGGACCCGCGTATCTACGTCTCGGACGCCGCCGCCGCCGCTCGCAGTTCGTACGGGGAGATCCTGCTCACCGACGAGCTGCTCGGCCGGGATCCGGGCGGTGACGACGACGTCGCCGACCTGGACTCCCTCGACCTCGACGGGACCGAGGACGGTGAGGACGAGGACGGGGACGACGCCACCGAGGGCGGCGGCGGCTCCGCCGAGGCCGTGCCGCACGGCCCGGTCGGCGACACCGGGATCCTCGACGATCTCGGCGTCGCCGAGAAGGAACTGAAGGCGCTGTCCACGGACGCGGTCACCGAGATCGCCGAGGCGCTCGGCGCCTCGGAGACCCTGGAGACCGTCCGCTGACCGGTCAGCCCCGCCAGGGACCGCCGGATCCGGTCCGCGAGCCGTGGCGGGCCGCGATGCGGCTCGCCCTGGCCGAGGCCGAGCGGGCCGGCCGCGACGGGGACGTCCCCGTCGGTGCCGTCCTGCTGTCCCCGGACGGTACGACCGTGCTCGCGGCCGGGCACAACGAACGCGAGGCCACCGGCGATCCCACGGCCCACGCGGAGGTCCTCGCGCTGCGGCGGGGCGCCGCCGAGTGGGGACAGTGGCGGCTGTCCGGCTGCACGCTGGTCGTGACGCTGGAGCCGTGCACGATGTGCGCGGGAGCCCTCGTGCAGTCCCGCGTGGACCGCGTGGTCTACGGCGCCCGGGACGAGAAGGCGGGCGCGGCCGGCTCCCTGTGGGACGTCGTCCGCGACCGGCGCCTCAACCACCGGCCCGAGGTGATCGAGGGCGTGCTCGCCGAGGAGTGCGCCCGGCTCCTCACCGACTTCTTCCGCACCCGTTGAAGCCCGGCTCGCGCCCCTCGCGGGACCGGGAAACGGATTTCAAACCACGCCCCGCCGTGATGTAAGGTCTCTCTCGGTAGCGTGTCCGAGCGGCCGAAGGAGCTCGCCTCGAAAGCGAGTGTGGCGCAAGTCACCGAGGGTTCAAATCCCTCCGCTACCGCTTCTGAAGGGCCCCGTCGTCAGACGGGGCCCTTCGTGCGATCATGGCCGCTCGTTGGGCCATATCAGCGACAGGGGAGGCCGCGATGGCGGTGCAGTCGAAGAAGATCGCCGTCTACGTGCTCGTGGTCTTCACGCTCTACGTGATCATCACCGATCCGGCGAAGGCCGCGGACTACGTCCAGATAGCGTTCGAAGGCATCTCGGACGCCGCGCAGGCCATCGGCGACTTCATGTCGTGGGTCGCCGACGGAGCGAACTGAGCCCTCGTACATCCAAGCCCTCCGCCGCAACGGCGGGGGCTTTCTCGCGTCTTGTGACGGAGTTCGCCCGAATTCCGAACATCTCTTCCCTCAACACGGGGTTATGCGGTGCTTGCACACAGTGCACATGTCTTGTGATGCTATGACCGCTTTTGATGGATGAGTTGACCGCTGAAGACCGATGAAGAGGTGGCGTTGACCGTGTCGGCCAGTACTGCGCCGCCCCAGGAAGAGGCTCCCGCCCAGCCCCCGGCGGCAGCCGCACCCCAACGGAGCCGCGGTGCCGACACCCGGGCCCTGACTCAGGTGCTCTTCGGCCAGCTCAAGGACCTGCAGCCGGGCACTCCGGAGCACGACCGGGTGCGCGGGGCGCTCATCGAGGCCAACCTTCCGCTCGTGCGCTACGCGGCCGCCCGTTTCCGCTCCCGCAACGAGCCGATGGAGGACGTCATCCAGGTCGGCACGATCGGGCTCATCAACGCCATCGACCGCTTCGACCCGGAGCGGGGCGTGCAGTTCCCGACGTTCGCCATGCCGACGGTGGTCGGCGAGATCAAGCGGTACTTCCGGGACAACGTCCGCACGGTCCACGTACCGCGTCGGCTGCACGAGCTGTGGGTGCAGGTGAACAGCGCGACCGAGGACCTGACGACCGCCTTCGGACGCACGCCGACGACCGCCGAGATCGCCGAGCGGCTGCGCATCTCCGAGGAGGAGGTGCTGTCCTGCATCGAGGCCGGGCGGTCGTACCACGCCACCTCGCTGGAGGCCGCGCAGGAGGGCGACGGCATGCCGGGGCTGCTGGACCGGCTCGGCTACGAGGACCCGGCGCTGGACGGCGTGGAGCACCGCGACCTGGTCCGGCATCTGCTGGTCCAGCTGCCGGAACGGGAGCAGCGCATTCTGCTGCTGCGTTACTACAGCAATCTCACCCAGTCACAGATCAGCGCGGAACTCGGCGTATCCCAGATGCACGTCTCGCGGCTGCTCGCGCGCAGCTTCCAGCGGCTGCGCTCCGCGAACCGGATCGAGGCGTAAGGCAGACCGGAAGCCAGGCCGTAAGCCGGGGCGGAAGCCAGGCCCTGAGCCAACTCGTAAGCCAGCCCGTAAGCCGGTTCTATGTCAGGGCGCGGGCAAGGCGTAAGCACGACGTGAGCGAGGCATAAGAACAGCACCGGTCGACGCGGAACCGAATGCGGTATCGACATGTCACCGGTGCGAGCGAATCGCTCACCAGCGCCGATCCCGCAGGTTCTGTGCCGAAAAACCGTCAGACCCCCTTCTTCCAGGGCGTATTCACGTCTCACATGTCGACATGTCACTACAGCGTGTTGCCGACATGTGACATTCTGCGGGAAGCGCGTTTGCCGGAGCTCCGGCTCCGGTATTCAGGTGAAGGCTGCGCTCCTGAAGTGGGAGCGTTTGCCGCGACCGTCCTCGCGACCCAAAGGGGGTGGCATGTCCGCAGTCCAGGGCAGCTCGAAGGTGCTCATGCTCACGAAGAGCGAGCCCGCGCCCGCGCTCGACGACGTTACGGCCGTCGAGGCCGCGCCGGCCCCGGCCCTCCCGACCTCGGGAGCTCTCGACACCCGCACCCTGTCCCGCTCCCTTTTCCTGCGGCTCGCCGCACTCGACGAGAACAGCCCCGAGCGTGGTTACGTCCGGGACACCCTCATCGAGCTCAACCTCCCGCTGGTCCGCTACGCGGCCGCGCGCTTCCGCTCGCGCAACGAGCCGATGGAGGACATCGTCCAGGTCGGCACCATCGGCCTGATCAAGGCGATCGACCGTTTCGACTGCGAACGGGGCGTGGAATTCCCGACGTTCGCGATGCCGACGGTGGTCGGCGAGATCAAGCGGTTCTTCCGGGACACCTCCTGGTCGGTGCGCGTCCCGCGCCGCCTCCAGGAGTTGCGGCTCGCCCTCACCAAGGCCAGCGACGATCTCTCCCAGAAGCTGGACCGCTCGCCGACGGTCGCCGAACTCGCCACGGTGCTCGGGGTGTCCGAGGAGGACGTCGTCGACGGCCTCGCGGTCGGCAACGCGTACACGGCCTCGTCCCTTGACTCCCCGGCTCCCGAGGACGACGGCGGCGAGGGCTCCCTCGCGGACCGCCTCGGCTACGAGGACACCGCGCTGGAGGGCGTCGAGTACCGCGAGTCCCTGAAGCCCCTGCTGGCCAAACTCCCGCCCCGGGAGCGGCAGATCATCATGCTGCGCTTCTTCGCCAACATGACCCAGTCACAGATCGGCGAGGAGGTCGGCATCTCCCAGATGCACGTCTCCCGGCTGCTGACGCGGACACTGTCGCAGCTGCGGGAGGGTCTCATCTCGGACTGAGGACGACCGGACGACCGGGAACCCGGACGTGGGCCCCGGCCGACTCCGGCCCGGGTCTTCCTTCCTGAGGCAGCGATTTCCTGAAGCAGCGTCAGCCGTCCCGGCGCGACGCTGTGAGCCACAGCGACGTGGACACATGGCCGTCGGGGCGCCTTGATCGGCGCGTCGGCGGCCGTCGTCCGTCTCGGCGGGCCGCACGGGCCGCTGAACGCGGGCCTCGCAGGGGGTCGCGCAGGGGGTCGCGGACCGTGGTGGCCGTGCCGATGGCGATGCGGTCGCGGTACCCACGTGAGACGGTGCTGCGCCAGCTCACCGGCGACGGGACGGGCGCAGGCGACGGCGGGCAGGAGTTCACCGTGCGGGGCAGCCTGCCCGGCCAGGCCTGTCAGCGTGTGGAACCGCTTCCCGGACAGGACAGGACGAGACGGGTGGCAGTCCGAGCGGCCGGCGGTGGTGGGTGGCGCGGGGCCCGGCGGGCGATCCGCCCCGGCCCCTCGGGTACGGGTCCCCCGAGACGGCCCCTCGGGTCCGTCGGCGGTGTCGACGGGGCATGACGGCGGAGCCGCGCGGCGGGAAGCCGCCGACGGGCACGCCCCGTACATCCGTCGACCGACGCGGGCGGCTCGCCCCCGGGAGCGGTACGCCGGGCAGCGCTACGCCGGACAGCGGGCTGCCCCGTCCACCCGCGCGCCTTCACCGGGGGAGACGCGGGACGTGGCCGTCCGGTGCGGGTGGCGGCTTCAGCCGGAGGTGGTCACTTCAGCGCGAGCCAGGCCACGGCGGCGACGATCGCCACCGCGACGATCACGCCGATGATCAGGCCCAGGCGGGGACCGCCGGAGGTGGCGGCCTGCTGCTGACGGCCCTGGGGGGCCTCGTCGACGAACGCGCGGAACATCTGGGTGCTGCCGGCGGGGTCCTGGTGGCCCTGGGGGCCCGGGGTGTTAGCCATGCCCCGAGACCCTAGCGAATCCGCGGGTGGGGCCCAAGTGGAAGCCTCGATTCCTCACCACATCCCCTTACCTGCGCGTTTACGTTCGCAATACTTGCCTTTGCCAAGTTTTTGTCCGCATGAGGCCTCTCTCGTTTGCCTGTAACAACCAACTGATTTTATGGTTGCCCTAAGCAACGAACACGGGAGGTGTGATGGCCGAGCAGGCGCAGTACGAGGAGCTGATCCGTCAGTTCAGCGCCTTCGGCGCCGTACGCAGGGAGATGGGACGCGTCATGCCGTCCGACTGCCCCAGCGGATCCGCCGCCGTGCTGACGCTCCTCGACCGCCACGGAGACATGCGCATGAGCAAGCTCGCCGAGCTGCTCGCCGTGGACATGTCGGTCACCAGCCGCCATGTCGCGCACGTCGCCGAGCGCGGCTGGATCGAACGCTCCCCCGACCCGGCGGACAAGCGCTCGCGCATCCTGCGCCTGACGCCCACGGGCCGCGACCGGCTGGACGAGCTGTCCCGGCGGACCTGCCGGATGCTCGCCGACCGGCTGAGCGACTGGACCGACGACGAGGTCGGACAGCTCACCCGCCTCATGGCACGGCTCAGGTCGAGCTTCGACGACTGCCGTACCGCGCATCCGGAGCCCCGGCCGCCCACCGAGCCCGTGCTCGACCGGTCCACGGACCGGTCCACCCGTACACCCGCGACCACCACGTAAGAGAAGGACACCCATGGCAACGACCACACCGACCGGTGTGCGGGCCCACGCCAGGCACGGAGGGGGCTCCCCGGGTTCCTCCGACGGCGCGCCGATGACGCACCGGCAGATCATGGAGGCGCTCTCCGGGCTGCTGCTCGGGATGTTCGTGGCGATCCTGTCGTCCACGATCGTCTCGAACGCCCTCCCGGAGATCATCGGCGACCTCGGCGGCGGCCAGTCCGCCTACACCTGGGTCGTCACCGCCACCCTGCTGTCGATGACCGCGACGACTCCCCTGTGGGGCAAGCTCGCCGACCTCTACGACAAGAAGGCGCTCGTCCAGCTGGCCCTCGTCGTCTATGTGCTGGGCTCGGCTGCCGCCGGTCTGTCGCAGAACGCCGGGATGCTGATCGCCTGCCGTGTCGTGCAGGGCATCGGCGTCGGCGGTCTGTCCGCCCTCGCGCAGATCGTGATGGCCGCGATGATCTCCCCGCGTGAGCGCGGGCGGTACTCCGGCTACCTGGGCGCGACCTTCGCCGTCGCCACCGTCGGCGGTCCGCTGCTCGGCGGTGTCATCACCGACACCAGCTGGCTCGGCTGGCGCTGGTGCTTCTACGTCGGCGTGCCCTTCGCGGTCATCGCGCTGATCGTGCTGCAGAAGACCCTGCACCTGCCGGTCGTGAAGCGGGACGTGAAGGTCGACTGGGCCGGCGCGTTCTTCATCTCGGCGGCGGTCTCGCTGCTGCTGGTCTGGGTCACCTTCGCGGGGGACAAGTACGACTGGCTGTCCTGGCAGACGTACGCGATGGTCGCGGGCTCGGTCGTGCTCGGCCTGGTCTTCGTGCTCGTCGAGTCGAAGGCCAAGGAACCGATCATCCCGCTGCGGCTGTTCCGCAACCGCACCATCACCCTGTCGTCGATCGCCTCGATGTTCGTGGGCGTCGCGATGTTCTCCGGCACGGTGTTCTTCGCCCAGTACTTCCAGCTGGCCCGGGACAAGTCCCCGACCATGTCCGGCGTCATGACGATCCCGATGATCGGCGGCCTGTTCGTCTCCTCCACCGTCTCCGGGCAGTTCATCACCCGCACCGGCAGGTGGAAGGCCTGGCTGGTCGGCGGCGGCGTGCTCATCACGGCGGGCCTCGGCCTGCTGGGCACCATCCGCTACGACACGGAGTACTGGAAGACCGCGGTCTTCATGGCGCTGATGGGTCTCGGCATCGGCATGATGATGCAGAACCTGGTGCTGTCCACGCAGAACCAGGTCGACCCGAAGGACCTCGGCGCGGCCAGCTCCACGGTCACCTTCTTCCGGTCCCTCGGCGGTGCGATGGGCGTCTCGGCGCTCGGCGCGGTCATGGCCCACCGCATCACCGGCTACGCCGAGGACGGCATCGCCGGCCTGGACCCCAAGTACGCCTCTCTCGCGTCGGGTTCGAGCTCCGGTGACTCCATCCCGGACATGGACAAGCTGCCCGTGCCGCTGCGCACGGTCATGGAGAGCGCGTACGGCCACGGCATCGCCGACGTCTTCCTGATCGCGGCGGCCCTCGCCCTGGTCGCCTTCCTCATCACGCTGTTCATCAAGGAGGTCCCGCTGCGGACGAAGGGCGCACTGGCCCAGGCCGCCTCTCCGGAGACCCCGGCGCAGGCCGCCGCTCCGGCCGCCGACGCGGCGCAGGCTCCCGCCGGGGAGCACGTCCCGAGCTGGGCCGTCGCCGCCTCCACGGCCGAGACCGGTCCCGAGGGCACGCAGCGGCTCGCGGCCGTCGCCACGGCCGCCCGCCCCGAGGAGTCCACGGGCGTCTCCGGCGGAGTGCCGGTGCGTGGGTTCGTGCGGGGTGCGGAGTCGGCGCCGGTGGCGCGGGCCGCGGTGACGCTGATCTCGCTGGCGGGACGGCAGCTGGGGCGGTCGGTCGCGCAGGACGACGGTTCCTACGCGCTCGACGCGCCGGGAGCGGGCTCCTACGTGCTGATCGCGTCGGCGGACGGGTTCCAGCCCCAGGCGTCCACCGTCGTCGTCCACGGCGAGCCGGTGGCGTACGACATCCTCCTGAGCGGCACCAGCGGCCTGACCGGCCTGGTGCGCGCCGCCCAGAGCGGGGACGCGGTCAAGGACGCGATGGTGATCGTCACCGATGTACGCGGGGATCTGCTGGCCACCGGCACCACCGGTGAGCGGGGCGAGTTCTCCTTCGCCGAGCTCGTCCCCGGTGCGGTGACCGTCGCCGTCAACGCCGCCGGGTACCGGCCGCGGGCCCTGCCCGTCGAGGTCGGCGGCACCGGCGTGACCCGGCTCGAGGTCGACCTGGACGCCGGGGCCCAGCTCCAGGGCGTCGTGAAGGCGCCGCACGGCCCGCTGGCCGATGCCCGCGTCACTCTGGTGGACGCGGCCGGCAACGTGGTCGGCACCGCCACCACGGGCGTGGACGGGGCGTACGCGTTCACCGACCTCGACAGCGGCGAGTACACCGTCATCGCGACGGGCTACCCGCCGGTGGCCACCGCGCTGACCGTCACCGGCCAGGGCGTCGACGGCCACGACATCACCCTCACCCACCCCGACGAGTAGGTGAACCCGGCCCCTGACGGGCACGCTCCGAGCGGAGGCGTGCCCGTCGCGGGCCGGTCGCGTGATGACCAGTTCGCAAGGCTTTCGCAGGGAGAGAACGGGATGGGACTGACCGCGAGGATCCGTACGCGGGACGGATGGGCCGTGTCGCACGCGGTCGTGACGGTGACCGACATGACCGGCTCGCAGGTGCTGCGCGCCGAGGCCGACACCGAGGGGGTGGTGCGGGACGTGAACCCGCTGGCTCCGGGGGCGTACACCGTCATCGTCACGGCCGTCGGATACGCGCCCGCCGCCGTCGGCGCGCTCGTCACGGCGAGCGGGCGGGCCGAGGTCGGCACCGTGACGCTGGCCCGGCAGGGCGGCACCGAGCTGCCGCCGCCCGGGCCCTGGACGGTCGACCCGGCGCACTCCAGCGTGGCCGCCGTCGCCCAGCACCTGGGGATCTCCAGCGTGCACGGCCGGTTCACGGAGTTCGCGGGCTCCGTCGAGATCGCCCCGGACGACGTGACCAAGTCCCGTGTGGAGGCGGTCATCCGGGCCGCGTCCATCGACACCGGCAACGGCATGCGCGACACCCACCTGAGGTCGGCGGACTTCCTGGACGTCGAGCGGTTCCCGGAGATCACCTACCGCTCGACCGGGCTGACGGCGGCCGGTTCGGACCGCTGGACCGTGCACGGCGAGCTGACGCTGCACGGCGTCGTCCGCCCGGTCGACCTGAGCCTGGCCTACCTCGGCACCGGTTCCGACCCCTGGGGCGGCACCCGGGCCGCGTTCCGGGCGACGGCGGAACTGCACCGCGAGGACTTCGCCATGAACTACAACCAGGTCGTCCAGGCCGGCATCGCCGCCATCGGGACGACACTGAAGGTGGAACTGGACATCCAAACGGTCCAGGGAGACGCCCTGCCGCAGGCCTGAAAACATCGGCCGTCCGCTGCCGCGCACCTGCCCGCGCAGGCCGGCGCGCCCGGCCGCTGCCGCGAGTGTCAGCAGCGAGGCCGCTCCCGCGGACCTCACGGCCACCGCCGCCGCTGCGGGCGTCCGCCCGGCTGACCGCCGGCGCGAGCTCGGGCCGGGTCATCGCTGCTGTGGGCCCGACCGCACGGGCGCCGTCGCCGTCGCCCACCCGAGCGGGGGGCCTACAGCAGGCCGACGATGCGTGGCGGTGCGAACAGGTGGCGGGCGCGGTGTTCCTCGGCGGCCATGACCGCGCCCGGCGGCAGAGCGGGGGTGCGCTCCCGTGCCCTGGCCAGGACGTCCCGGTGGCCGGCGCAGGTCGGGCAGGAGGGGTCCCAGTCGGGCAGCGCCGCGCGGTGGGCTTCGGCCAGATGACGGCTCAGGCTGATCTGCGTGCCGACGACGGAGTCGGTGACGTCCCAGTCGACGCCCGGGTCGTCCGCGGTCAGGCCGGCGATGACGGCCTGTACGTGCTTCATCGCCTCGTAACGGCGGACGCACTCGGCGCAGTCCCACAACCAGGCGGGTGGCAGCGGCCACTGTGCCTCGGGGCTGAGGTCTCCCGCGCTCATGCGGGCCACGGTAGGCGCTGCGGGCACGGCCTCGCAGGCGTCCGCTCGAACTGAACGCCCCTCAGTTCCGGCCGCGTGCGGACCGCTCGTCGTCGGTCACCCGCGCCACCAGGTCGCTGCACAGGTCCCGGAGTTTGACGTTGTGGTCCTGCGAGACGCGGCGCAGGCGCTCCATCGCGATCCGGGCGTCGATCCGCTCCCGCGCCATGAGGATGCCGATCGCCTGGTCGATGACGCTGCGGGAGAGCAGCGCCGTGCGCACATCGGTCGCCGACTCCCGGCGGCGCTCGACCCGCAGGGCGACGTCGATCGCGTCGCTCACCCGGGCGGCGAACGCCCGGGCCGCGTCCCGGCCCTCGTCCAGCGCGCCGGCTTCGACGCCGTAGAGGTTGAGGGCGGCGCCTCTTTCCCCCTCCACGGCGATCGGGATCGCCAGCACACAGCGCACGCCGACGGACAGCGCGTACTCCGTGTACGTGGGCCAGCGAGGCTCGTCGGCCAGGTCGGGGGCGTACTGCTCGATGTCCGTCTCGGCGGCCTCGACACATGGCCCCGAGCCGTTCTCGTACTGGCGCTGGTCGAGCCCGCTGGGCAGGCCGCGGCTGCCGGCCAGGGTCAGCAGCCGGTCGGCCCGGCGCACCGTGATGCTGCACGCGGCCGCTCCGGGCACCGCCTGCACCGCGCGGTCGGTCAGATCGCGCAGCAGCGTGTCGAGGCCGCTGCTGCGCACGATGGCCATCTCCAGCGTGTCGGGCGTCTCCGGGCTCATGAACGTACTGATATCCCCTCGGCGCCCGTTAACGCCTCGCGCCGCCCGGCCCGTCAGGGGGCGTGACTCGTGTCGACGATGCGGCGGGCGAGGTCGCGCAGTTTGACGTTCTCCCGCTGTGAGGCCTTGACCAGCGACTCGAACGCTTCCGCGGCGTCCATGTCCATCCGCTCCATGAGGATCCCGGTGGCCTGCCCGATCAGGTCCCGGGTGCGCATGGCCTCGGTCAGCTGCTCCCGTACGGTCGCCGAGTCCAGGGCGAGACTGACGTGCGCGGTGAACAGCCGGCCGACGCGGGTGGCGGCCTCGTCGAAGGCACGCGGCTTGTGGGCGTAGGCCGTGAGCACGGTGAGGCGGCGGCGCTCTGCGCGCAGCCGCAGCGACAGCGCCGAGCGCAGGCCCAGCTCCGCCAGCGGGGCCCCGCCGCCGTCGGACTCGCTGTCCTCCAGCCGTACGACGGGCGCGGTCCACAGGTGTTCCCAGTACGGCGCCTGCTCGTGTCCGGCGGGCCCGGTCTCGGCGGAGCGCACGACCTCGTCGGTCCAGGCGACCGTACGGCGGTGGTGGGAGCGCTCGATCACCGAGATGCCGGCGTGGTCCGCGCCGGGCAGCAGGTGTACGGCCAGGCGGACCGCGGTGCGCATGGTGTTGTGGGGGGTCGCCGTGTCGTGCAGTTGCTGAGCCGCCACCGTCAGGGCTTCTGCCAGCTCGAAACCAGCAGGAAAACGGGGCAAATCAGGAAACTCG
This sequence comes from Streptomyces sp. NPDC003011, assembly GCF_053591515.1. NCBI lineage: Bacteria > Bacillati > Actinomycetota > Actinomycetes > Kitasatosporales > Streptomycetaceae > Streptomyces > Streptomyces sp. NPDC003011. The sequence goes on along the minus strand of NZ_JBSFTY010000037.1, from coordinate 28,274 downwards.
GACGCAGCCACCACGAACCTCTTCGGCATGCACGACCGAACGGACGTGCGCAGGAGAGCTCCGCAGCACATTCCCGACTGCGAGCACAGGACGGACAGCACTTTAGCTGCTCGGTTGCGCAGAAGTGACGTCCGGTCGTCGGAGGCCGGGGCACTTCCGGACACGTTCCCCGGCGTGATGAAATGGGGGCGACAGGTCAGGAAGTGGCCTCCCCCGGAATCCGGACGATCTCTGTCTGCCAGGTGAGTGCCGTGACCTTCTTCCCGAGCCCGTGCGAGCTGCGTGATCTTCGCGATCTGCCCGACCGCACCACCCTGCTCGTCCTCCCGCCCGAGATCGACTTCTGCAACGCCACGGAGCTGCTGGACCGGGTCATGTCCGCCGTGGACGCCCGTGCCGGCCGGCTGCGGCTGCTGGTCCTGGACCTCACCGGGACCGGCTTCATGGACTCCCAGGGCGTCCGTCTCGTCGAGGACGTCCGCCGCGGCCTCCCGCCCCGGGTGCGGCTGCGGGTGGTCGCGGCACCCGACGGCGTCGCCCGCCGCGTCCTGGAGCTGACGAGCGTGCGGCGGGACGTGCCGGTCTACGACGACCTCGGCGAGGCGCTGAAGGCGTGACCGGCGCCCGGAGCGGGTCTTCCGTGCGGGCGTCCGTGCGGGCGTTCTGGCGGGCGTTCCGTGTGGGTGTCCCGCCGGTGTCCTGAACGAGCGCTCGGGGCCGGGGTCCTAGGCTGACGCCATGGCACCGAACATCGCGACCAACACCTCCGTATCGCTGGACGAGTTGCTGGACTTCGTACGGCCCCGCCACCACGCGATCCTGCTGACCCGGCGCGCCGACGGCGGCCCCCAGGGATCCCCGCTGACCTGCGGGGTCGACGACTCCGGGCGGATCGTCGTCTCGACCTACCCGGAACGCGCCAAGACCCGCAACGCCACACGGGATCCGCGGGTCAGCGTGCTGGTGCTCAGCGACGACTGGAACGGGCCGTGGGTGCAGATCGACGGCACGGCCGAGGTCATCGACTCGCCCGACTCCGTGGAACCGCTCGTGGAGTACTACCGGAACATCGCCGGTGAGCACCCCGACTGGGACGAGTACCGGGCGGCCATGCTCAAGCAGGGCAAGTCGATCATCCGGGTCACGCCGGAGCGGTGGGGCCCGGTGGCCACGGGCGGCTTCCCGGCGCGGCTCGTGTCCGACGACACCCCCTAGCCCCGCCTAGCCCCGCCTAGCCTCACCGAGCCCCGCCTAGCCCCGCCTAGCCCCGGTCCACCATCGCCTCGATCCCGGCCACCAGGAGATCCAGGGCGAACGCGAAGTCGCGCTCCATCATCTCCTCGACCGTGTCGCCGCCGCGGGCCTCCATGATCCTCGTGGACTCCTGGACGACCTCGGCGGCGTCCGGGGACCGCGTGACCGTGCTCATGGTGTCCTGGAAGTACTCGTCCGGGGTCATGCCGGTGTCCGCGACGCGGGCGAAGAAGTGTCCCTCGATCGTGCCGTAGCCGTACACGAACTGGAAGACGGCCGCGATGGCCCCGGCGACGCCGTGCGCGGGCAGGCCGGTCTTGCGCAGGACCCGCTGGACGACCCGGGAGAAGGCGAGGTTGTTCGGGCCGATGTTGAGGTAGGTGCCGACCAGCGGCGACAGCCAGGGGTGGCGGACCAGCAGCGTCCGGTACTCCCGGGCCAGGGCCCGCAACTGGTCGCGCCAGTCCTCGCCGGTCTCCGGATCGGGCAGGTCCAGCTCGCCGAAGACCGCGTCGAGGGCGAGTTCGAGGAGATCGTCCTTGGTGTCGACGTACCAGTAGACGGACATCGCCGTGACGTTCAGCTCGGCGGCGAGCCGGCGCATGGAGAACCTGGCCAGTCCCTCGGCGTCCAGCAGCCGCACGGTGGCCTCGGTGATCCGCTCCCGGTCCAGCCCGGACGGCTGCCCGCCGCCGCGCCCGCTGCGGCGCGCCTTGCCCGCGAGCCAGACACTGGTCCGCGCCGCCCGCCGGGCCGCTTCCACCATGGCGCACCTTCCTTGATCTTCCGATGCCGGCCCAGCTTAGGCGCCCCCGGGGGCGCGAGGCCGTGTCCCTGAACGGCTCCGCCCGCGCGGCTGCCGACCAGCCGGGACGCACCCGCAGCCGCCCGCCTGCCCAGCCCCGCGCGCTCCTAGGCGACCACCCCGGAGTCTGCCCGCTCCGCCCTGCGCAACAACGCGGCGGCGACCAGTCCCCCCAGCAGCACGGCCACCGCCCCCACCAACTGGCTGGTCGCCAGCCCGGAGGAGAACGCGTCGATGACCTGCGCCCGTTCCCGCGCCGACCCGGCGGAGGCCAACGCGGCGGGCAATGAGGCGGCCGCGGCCGGAATCAGCGCCGAGAACCGCGCGTTCAGCACCGCGCCCAGCACCGCGACCCCCAGCCCGTTCCCCAACTCCGCCAGCGTGCCGTTGATACCGGCGCCGGCCCCCGCCTTCTCCTGCGGTATCGCGCTCATCAGGGCGTGCGCCATCGCCGGGTTGGCCAGGGCGCACCCCGCCCCGATGAGCAACAGCCCCAGCAGCGTGCCGGCGTATCCACCGGAGGCGATCGTCGCGATCGACACCAGGCCCGCCGACATCAGCACCATGCCCAGCCCGATGGAGACGGGCAGGCCGAGCCGGCCCGTCCACTTCGCCGACAGGCCGGAGAAGTTCAGCGCCACGACCGTCAGCGCGAGCGGTGCCGTCCGCACGCCCGCCTCCAGAGGGCCGTAGCCGAGCACGAACTGCATGTGCTGGGTGAGCAGGAAGAGCGCGCCGGTCATGCCGAAGGTGATCAGGACCAGGCCCGCGACCGCGCCGGTGAACCGGCGGTTGCGGAAGAACCGCAGGTCGAGCATGGGGTACGGGATCCGGCTCTCCCAGTACGCGAATGCGGTCAGGACCACGGCCGCGACGGCCACCGTGCCCAGCACCCGGCCCGACGTCCAGCCGTGTTCGGGACCGGAGATGATGGCGAACACGGACGCCGTCATACCGATCGTCGACAGCAGCGCGCCGAGCAGGTCGGGCCGGTCGCCCTGGGGGTTCCTGGACTCGGGGACCAGTGTGACGACGGCGGCCAGACCGAGTGCCACGACCGGCAGGTTGATCAGGAAGATCGCGCCCCACCAGAAGTGGTCCAGCACGAACCCGCCGACCAGCGGGCCGCACGCGAAGCCGAGCGCGTTGACCGCGGCCCAGATGCCGATCGCCCTGGCGTGCTCCTCGGGCGTGAAGATCTGCATCACCACGGCGAGGGTGGTGGTCAGCAGCAGCGCGCCGCCGACGCCCATGCCGGCCCGAGCCGCGATCAACTGGCCCGTGGAGTCGGCCAGTCCGGCGGCCAGCGACCCCGTGCCGAACAGCGCCAGGCCCGCTGTCAGCAGCTTCTTGCGGCCGTAGCGGTCGGCGGCGCTGCCCGCGGTGAGCAGCAGCCCGGACTGCACCAGCGCGTACGCGTTGATCATCCACTGGATGTCGGAGGTGGCCGCGCCCAGCTCGCGGGTGAGCGAGGGGATCGCGACGTTCAGGACGGTGTTGTCGAGCACGACGGTGAGCTGGGCGAGGCAGATGACCCCGAGAATCAGCCAGCGCTGGGGGTGACCGCCGTCCTGGGTCCGCTCGGGGGCCTGTTCCTGGGGAGACGTCGTCATGCTGTACACCGTAGAACAGTTCCCATACGGCGTACAAGGCAGCACTGAGGAAGGGCGGTGGCCCACGGCCACCGCCCTTCTGTGAGGTCGGACCTCTGTGAGGTCGGACCTCTGTGAGGTCGGCCCTTCTGTGAGGTCGGACTTCCGGAGCCGGCCGCCTACGCCTTCTGCGTGAGGTCGTAGAAGGTGGCCGAACCGACCGTGACCTTCTTGAAGGTGGCCTCGACCCACGAGGTGATCTGCGCGGACGTGCCGTCGCCGCTGCCGCCCGTGCCGCCCCCGGAGCCGGAGCCGGAGGAGATGAAGTAGTGGATGTCGCCGTCCGCCACGTACTTCTTGAACTGGGCCAGCGTCGGCGACGGGTCGGTGCCGTTGAAGCCGCCGATCGCCATCACCGCGTCACCCGTGGCGAGTTGGTAGCTCGCGGCGTTCTGCGCGCCGATGGCCGCGGCGGCCCAGGTGTACCGGTCGGCGTCGGCCTCCAGCAGCTTCCTGGCCTCGGCGGTGACGGTGGCACCGTTGAGCAGGCCGCCCACGCCCGCGCCGCCCGTCCGGCCGCCCTCGCCGGAGGCCGCACCTCCCCCGCCGGGGAAGCCGTTGCCCTGCGGGGCCTGGCCCTGGGTGTTGCCGTTCTGGCCGGGCATGCCGCCGCCGGGGAAGCCGCCCGTGCCGCCGGTGCCGCCGCCCGGGACTCCCTGCGTCCCGTTGCCGTTCTGCTGGTTCTGGCCACCGCCGGGCATACCGCCGCCCATGCCGCCACCGCCGCCGGGACCGCCGCCCCGGCCGCCCATCATGCTCGCGCCCGCCGGACCGGCCGTGGGGATGGAGCCGGTGTGCGCGGAGTTCACGGTGCTCAGCGTGTACGCGGTCGGACCGGCCAGCGAGGCCGCGATGCCCAGGCCCACCGCGGCGAGCGCGAGTCGCCGGCCCAGCCGGGCCACGAAGATCAGGCCGAGCGCGGCGACCAGGCCGCCGACGAGGACCAGCCACTTCAGCCAGGGCAGGTGGTCCGGAGTGCGGTTGAGGAGGACGTACCCCCAGGCGGCGCTCGCCACGACGGCCGCCGCGAGTGTGAGGGACGCCCAGAGCTGCGCGCGCCGCTCCCACAGGACCGCCGAGCCCATGCCGATCACGGCGGCCAGGTAGGGGGCGAGGGCGATCGTGTAGTACTGGTGGAAGATGCCCGCCATGTAGCTGAAGACGACCAGGGTGATCAGCAGCGAGCCGCCCCACACCAGGAACGCGCCGCGGGTCGCGGACGTCCGCTCGCGCTTGCGGGTGGCCACCAGGCCCGCGACCAGCAGGATCAGCGCGGCCGGCAGCAGCCAGGAGATCTGGCTGCCGATCTCGGAGTTGAACATCCGGTCCCAGCCGGTCTCGCCCCACTGTCCGGTGCCCCCGCCCCCGCCGCCCCCGCCGACGCTGCCGGTCTCCTCGCCGTTCAGCCGGCCGAAGCCGTTGTAGCCGAAGGTCAGTTCCAGGAAGGAGTTGTTCTGCGAGCCGCCGATGTACGGGCGGGAGGACGCGGGCCACAGCTCCACGATCGCGACCCACCAGCCGCCGGAGACGACCAGCGCAACCGTCGCGAGGGCCAGCTGCCCGAAACGCTTCCTCAGCGCCACCGGCGCGCAGACCGCGTACACGATCGCCAGCGGCGGCAGGATCAGGAAGGCCTGGAGCGTCTTCGCGAGGAACGCGAAGCCGATCGCGACACCGGCCCACACCAGCCACCTGGTCCGGCCGTCCTCCAGGGCCCGGGTGACGAAGTAACAGGCGAGCGCCATCAGCAACGCCAGCATCGCGTCCGGGTTGTTGAACCGGAACATCAGCGCCGCGACGGGGGTGAGCGCGAGCACCGCGCCCGCGATCAGACCGGCCCCGGGGCTGAACCGGCGGCGCACGCAGGCGTACACGACGGCGACCGTGCCCACGCCCATCAGGACCTCGGGGGCCAGGATCGCCCACGAGTTCAAGCCGAAGATCCTCACCGACAGCTCCATCGGCCACAGCGAGGCCGGGGGCTTGTCGACGGTGATGGCGTTGCCCGCGTCCAGCGAGCCGAAGAACATCGCCTTCCAGCTCTCGCTGCCGGCCTGGACGGCCGCGGAGTAGAAGGAGTTGGCGTATCCGGAGGCGCTCAGGTTGTACAGGTAGAGCACGGCGGTCGCGAGCAGCAGCCCGAGGAACGCGGGGCGCGCCCAGCGGGGGTCCTCGGGCCGGCCCCGCCACAGTCCGCGGACGAAGGGCTGCCGGGGCTCACCGGATGCGGGGGCGGGCGGGGCCTGGGTGGCCACGGGCTCCTGAACGGCCGTGTCGGTACCGGCTGCCGGTGGCTCCCACGCGGCGGGACCCCGCGGGGCCGGCTGGTCGGTGTGCGTGGTCATCGGGGGTCCCTCGGGTCGGTGGTCTCGTACGCCGTGTCGTATGCCGTGTCGTACGTCGTGTCGTATGCCGTCTCGTGTGCCGTCTCGCGTGCCGTGTCGTATGCCGTCTCGTACGAGGCGTGCGGCGCCGTGGCGTACCGGTTCGCCGTCGGGCGCTGCGGCAGTGGCGGGTGCGGCTGCCGCTCGTACCGGAGCGCGGGCGGCACCGCGACGTAGGCGGACGGGGACGGGGACGGGGTGTGGCCGGCCACCACCGGTGAGGGCTGGCCGTCGCGCCGGTCGGGGAACACCCACGCCCGGAAGAGCAGGAAGCGCAGCACCGTCGCCGCGAGGTTGGCGGCGATGAGGATCGCCAGCTCGGTGGAGTGCTCCGGGGCGGCGCTCGCCGCGTTCAGGGCGGCGAGGGAGCCGCTGGTCAGCGCGAGGCCGATACCGAAGACGACCAGGCCCTGCGCCTGGTGCCGGACGGCGCCGCCCCGCCCGCGCACCCCGAAGGTCAGGCGCCGGTTGGCCGCCGTGTTCGCGACCGCCGAGACGAGCAGCGCGAGCGCGTTGGCCGGCTGCGCGCCGCCGAACTGCCGGAAGACGCTGTACAGCAGCAGGTAGAAGAGGGTGGACAGACCGCCGACCACACAGAAGCCGACGAGCTGGCGGGCCAGCCCCTTCGGTACGTCCTGGATCTCGCGGTCGCGCGGATCGTCGCCGAACGGACGGGCGATCCGGTCCAGCGGCAGCGAACCGGTGGCCAGGGCCTTGCCCACCCGCCACACGCCCTTGAGGTCGTCGGTCGCCGTCTTGACGATGTGGACGGTGGAGTCCGGGTCGTCGACCCAGTCCACCGGCACCTCGTGGATCCTGAGGCCCGCCCGCTCGGCCAGCACCAGCATCTCGGTGTCGAAGAACCAGCCGGTGTCCTCCACCAGCGGCAGCAGCACCTGGGCGACATCGCGGCGGATCGCCTTGAACCCGCACTGCGCGTCCGAGAAGCGGGCCTGGAGGGAGCCGCGCAGGATCAGGTTGTAGGCGCGGCTGATGAACTCCCGCTTCGGCCCGCGGACCACCCGCGAGCTACGGGCGAGCCGGGAGCCGATCGCCAGGTCGGAGTGGCCCGAGATCAGCGGTGCCACCAGCGGCAGCAGGGCGTTGAGGTCGGTGGAGAGGTCCACGTCCATGTAGGCGAGGACCGGGGCGTCCGAGGCGGACCAGACGGTCCGCAGCGCCCGGCCGCGGCCCTTCTGCTCCAGCCGGAACGCCCGCACCTCCGAGAGCTCCGCCGCCAGCCGTGCGGAGACCTGCGGGGTGGTGTCCGTCGACGCGTTGTCCGCGATCGTGATGCGGAACGTGTACGGGAAGGTGCGCCGGAGATGGTCGTGCAGTCTCAGCACACACGGCTGGAGGTCCTTCTCCTCGTTGTAGACGGGGATCACTACGTCCAGGACAGGCGTACCGGCGTCTGTGGCCGGGAGGTGCTCCCGCGCCGGCAGCGTGCCGGGAGAAGAGTCGGTTCGCATGTCAACGACTCTGGTCAAGCCCGCTGTTGCACCCATATGGCGGCGCTGTGCTGCGCCTGTGAGTGCGATTGCCAGTTCGTTTCGGGCGCCGGATGGGGCGCCGAGGGACCCAGTGCGGGCAGGTGGACGGTGAAGACGGTGCGCCCGGGAACACTGTCGACGGTCACCGCGCCGTCGTGCGCGGTCGCGACCGCCTGCACGATCGCGAGCCCCAGCCCGGTGGACCCGGAGGCACGCGAACGCGACGAGTCGCCGCGCGCGAACCGTTCGAAGACCCGTGGCAGCAGCTCCGGCGGGATGCCCTGGCCGTTGTCCTCCACGTCCACGCACAGCCACGGCCCGCGCCGCTGCACGCGCGCGGTGACGGTCGTACCGGGTGGCGTGTGCGTACGGGCGTTGGCCAGCAGGTTGACCAGCACCTGCTGCAGGCGGGCCGCGTCCGCGGACACGAGCGCCGGCTCGTCGGGCAGGTCGAGCCGCCAGTTGTGGTCCGGCCCGGCCGCGCGCGCGTCGCTGACGGTGTCCACGACGAGCGGTACGAGGTCGGTCTGCTCGAACCGCAGCGGCCGCCCGGCGTCCAGGCGGGCGAGCAGCAGCAGGTCCTCCACGAGGAAGGTCATCCGCCCCGCCTCGGACTCGATCCGGCCCAGGGCGTGCCGGGTGTCGGGCCCGACCTGCTCTCTGCCGCGCCGGGTCAGCTCGGCGTACCCGCGGATGGAGGCGAGCGGTGTTCTCAGCTCATGGCTGGCGTCCGCGACGAACTGCCGTACCCGCATCTCGCTCTGCTGGCGTGCGTGCAGCGCGCCGTGGACGTGGTTCAGCATCCGGTTGAGCGCCGCGCCGACCTGGCCCACCTCGGTGTGCGGGTCGGTCTCGGAGTCGGACACCCGCTCGCTGAGGTTGACCTCGCCGGTGTGCAGGGGGAGTTCGGAGACCCGGGTGGCGGTGGCGGCGACCTTGCGCAGGGGGCGGGTGGCGACGCCGACCAGCACGTACGCGGCGATGCCGGCCGCGACCAGGCCGGCGGCGGTGACGCTCAGCTCGACGAGGATCAGGGTGTTGACGGTGCTGTCGGTGTCGGCGGTGGGGATGGCGACGTAGTAGGCGCCGTTGGGGCCGTCCGCGTACGTGACGCGGTAGTCGCCGAGCCCGGGGATCTCCACCGTGTGCGCGCTGTTGTCCTTGGGGACGGAGTCGAGCGCCTTCAGCTGGGCCGCGGTGAGCTTCACCGCGTCCGTCTCGTAGTCTTCGGCGCTCTTCTCGCCGACCCTGCCCTCGGTGACGGAGCCGTTGGCGACCTCCGCCGCGACGGTGCCCCTCGGCTGCGGACCGTTCGTGACGAGCTGGTCGAGGGTCTTCCTGGGCGGCGGCTGTCCGCCCGGGGTGCCGCCGGGCGGCTCGAAGTTACCCGACGCCCGCGCCGCGGCCTCGTACACCTGCCCGTCCAGCTGCTCGTACAGATGCGACCGCAGCGCGATTGTCGTCACGGTGCCGATCACCGCGCAGACCACGGCGATCAGTACCACCGACGCGACGACGAGCCGGCTCCGCAGGGTGCGCGGCTTGCCCGCTCGCTTCTTCTGCGTACGCGGCCGTCGTCGCCCGCTCATGAGGCGGCGGGCTTGATCAGGTAGCCGGCGCCGCGCCGGGTGTGGATCATCGGCTCACGGCCGGCGTCGATCTTGCGGCGCAGGTAGGAGATGTAGAGCTCCACCACATTGGCCTGGCCGCCGAAGTCGTAGGACCACACGCGGTCCAGGATCTGGGCCTTGCTGAGCACGCGGCGCGGGTTGCGCATGAGGAAGCGCAGCAGCTCGAACTCGGTGGCGGTGAGGTGGATGTTCTCCCCGCCCCGCGACACCTCGTGGCTGTCCTCGTCCAGGGTGAGGTCACCCACGACCAGCGTGGACTCGGAGCGCCGGTCGGCGGCACCGGAGCGCCGGATGAGCCCGCGCAGCCGGGCGACGACCTCTTCCAGGCTGAACGGTTTGGTGACGTAGTCGTCGCCCCCGGCGGTCAGCCCGGCGATGCGGTCCTCGACGGCGTCCTTCGCGGTGAGGAACAGGACGGGAACGTCCGGCAGCTCACGCCGCAGCCGGCCCAGAACGGTCAGCCCGTCCATGTCCGGCAGCATCATGTCCAGGACGACGGCGTCGGGGCGGAAATCACGGGCGGTCTGGATGGCGCCCGTTCCGTCACCCGCGCTCCGGATCTGCCATCCCTCGTAGCGCAGGGCCATGGACAGCAGTTCGGTGATCGACAACTCGTCGTCCACCACAAGCACTCGGACGGGGCTCCCGTCCGGCCTCAGCAGTTCGGTGCGCCCCTGGGGCGAGGTCGTGGTCATGATGGACACCTTGTCGGGGCCCCCTGAGAACACCCTTTCGGCTGTCTGTGATTTTCCTGAGAAACGCACAGGTGACTCTCAGGGAAGTCCTGGGAACCCCACCGGTTCGGCCACCGCCGGGGCAGGAAGCCCACCAGGAAGCGCGATGTGGGACCGGACACACGGGGTGGACGGGGGGCGGTCAGGTGGCCGAGGGCGGTCGGGTGGTTGGAAGCGGGCAGGGGCGGCCGGGTGGTCGGAGGCGGCCGAGTGGTCGAGGTCGGTCGGGTGGTCGGAGGCGGTCAGGTGGTCGAGGGCGGTCGGGTGGTTGGAAGCGGGCAGGGGCGGCCGAGTGGTCGAGGTCGGTCGGGTGGTCGGAGCGGCCGGATGGTCGAGGGCGGTCGGATGGTCGGGGTACGCCTCTCGCGGAACCGGGCTGCCCGGGGACTCAGAACAGCTCGTCCTGCACGACTGCCGGTCCTCTGAACGCCCGCACGGGCACGGACAGCTGCCCGCTCGTGGAGGGAACCAGCTCCCACCCGGTCATCAGCCGCGTGTCGAGCACCACCACCCCGTCGCCCGTCTCCAGGTGCAGGTCGGGCCCGGCCACCGCCACCAGCCGCCCGCCGACCGCACCGCCGGCGACGAGCTCGCTCACCTCACCGGTGAGCACGGCCAGGCCGGTGAGTCCGAACACGCCCACGTGATCGACGGGCCCGCAGGGCGCGGGCGTGAGCGACTCCGGCCATCCGCCGAGTGCCACGGCCCGGGCGTGCACCTCCGTGATCTCAGCGGCTCGTTCCGCCGATGATCCCGGCAACCGGGCCCGGACCGCCCGCTTCTCCGCGTACGGGATGCGGTCCGGCACCCCGAGTGCGGCACGCAGCAGTTCCTCGGTGCGCCGGGCCGCCATCAGCGGGCCGGTGCCCAGCCAGCTGAAGCAGACGGCGCCCTGTTCGAGCAGGCGCGCGGAGCCTCGCTCTTCGGCGGTGATGCCGACCTTGAGCAGACCGGGCCCGAACCACGCCAGATACACCCGGTACGGCCGCGGGTCGTCCGCGAGCGTGTCGGCGGCGACGGAGTGCGCCCGGTCCAGCCGCGCGCACTCCTCGCAGCGCGCCCCCGTACTCCGCCCCGCGACGGCCGCCCGCCTCGGACATGGATGCCCCCGCGCTCCCACACATGTCCGCACGCCCCCTTCCGCGACCTCGAAGGCCACCCGCTTCCCCCAGGTCAGCGCAGTGCGCCGCCCGCCGTCCCACATCAGCACGGGACCGTCCGCCGACCACCTCAGCCCCGAGCACTTCCATGCCTGTGCCATCCCTCCCGAGCGTAGAGGGCACCACTGACAACGGCGGCCCCGCGGAGGCCGGGGCGCGGACGTCAGCCCCCGGAGGGAGCGGTGGCCGGCACCGGTTCACCGGCCCCGGACACGACCCCGGCTCCGGACACGGCCCCAGCTCCAGCTCCGGACACGGCCCTCGCCCCGGACACGACCCCCGCCCCGGATGCGGCCACCACCGCCGTACGACGAACCCCCCGCCCCGCCAGCCGGCACCCGACACACCCGGGGTGCCCGGCACGCGCTCCCCTGTCCCGCACCCGCATTCCCCACTCCCCCCTCGGCCGGATCCCCGGCGGCTTGCCCCAGCCGGTGAGATGCAGGACCCAGGTGACGAGGAGGCTCACGACGTCGATCCCGGCGCCGGCCACCAGGAGCGGCACCGACACCAGACACACCCCCAGACCCAGCACCGTGGTCCCGACGGTCGCGATGCCGAACCCGGTCCAGCCCGCGACCGTGTGCCCCTCGTCATACTGATGTGCGCTCACGTGCCCGCCCGCCTTCCTCTCGTACGGGTACCTCACGACGTAAGAAGTTTACCGCCTAAACCTCTCACAAGCTAAGGGAAACAGGAACTCGTCATGCCAGCCACGTCGCGCCCCGCCGCCACTCCGGCCCAGGCGCTCTCGGCGATGGACTCCCTCGTCGCGGCCCACCTGCTCGGCCAGCAGGAGATGGCCCAGCGACTGGGCCTGAACGTCACCGACCTCCTGTGCTTCGCCTACGTCCTCCAGGCCGGCGAGAACCTCCTGACGGCCGGCGAGATCGCCGAACGCGCCCACGTCACCACCGGCGGCGTGACCGGCATCCTCAACCGCCTCGAACGCGCCGGTTACGTCACCCGCGTCCCCGACCCGGCGGACCGCCGCCGCGTCCGCGTGGCCGCCGTGCCGGACGCGGTCACCCGCGTCGTGGCCCTCTACGCCCCCCACTACGCCCGCCTGACCGACCTCTTCGCCGACTACTCCACCGGCGAACTCGCCGCCATCACCGACTGGTTCACCCGCGCGACGGCTCTGGCGCACGGGTACATCGAGGAACTCCGCGACCGCGACGCCAAGGGGGAGTGACACCGGACGCAGTGCCGAAGCGGGAAACCCGGCGCGCACGACAGGCGGACCGAGGGCGCGTCACGCCCGGTGCCCCTGCGAAAGTGGCCCGGTGCTGATGAATCCCGAGAACACCCTGTTCATAAGAGCCACGCCGCCCGGTCCTCCCGTACTCCTCCTCTCCGACACCCCCGTCCTCCACGGCCAACTGCCGTCCGTGACCGCGCCGGACGGCTCGGTGCCCCTGTGCCAGGGCTGGAGCCTTCTCCCCAAACTCACCGTGTGCGTGGTGGACGGCCCGGGTGAGGCCGGGGTGATGATCCCGGCCATGGTCGCCCCGGTCCTCGACGGGACCGGCGCGAGCGAGGACGGCATGGACGCCATGGCCGCCTGGCGCGGTGACGCGGAACAGGCGGGCGGCGCGATCGTCCTGTCCCTCGACCGGATGCCCGAAGAGATCGACTGGCCCCAACTGCTGGGCTCGGGCGCGGCACACGGCGGTTTTCTGCGGCTCCTGCGGTGAGCGGCGTCGGGGGTGACCCCCCGGGCATGGTGGGGCTGGCTCCACCCCCGATCCGGTAGGGCGCTCCATCGTTCCCGCTAGCGGACGAGGGCATCGTTGAACCTGGCTGATCCCAGCTGAAGCTCGACTGAAGGCCGATTGAAGTCCGGCCGGTGTCAGCTGAATCCACGAGGTTCAAGGCCCGTCCGGAAGGAATCGTCATGGAGTCGCTGCTCACGCCGAAGCCGCAGCCCACGCGCGGCGAGCCACGAGCGGCCCGCACGACGCCCGTGACCTCCGCGATCTCCGTACCCACCACGTCCCCCGCGTCCCCCACATCCCCCGCGTCCACGGCGTCCACGGCGTCCACGGCGTCCACCACGGCTCCGGGCCCCTTCGCCTCCTTCATCCGGTTCGTGATCTGCGGCGGCGGCATCGGCCTCCTCGCCGGCCTCGCCGTACCGCTGCTCGCCCGGACGATGCCCTGGGCGGTCGCGAACGCGGTGATCACCGTCGCGTCCACCCTGCTGTGCACCGAGCTGCACGCGCTCTTCACCTTCGGCACGGGCCGCCGCGCCGGCTGGCGCCGGCACCTGCAGTCCGCGGGCTCGGCCACGGCCGCGTACGTGGTGACCTGCGCCGCGGTGTTCCTGCTGCACGCGCTCCAGTCGTCGCCGAGCATGCTGTGGCAACAGGCGGTGTACCTCTCCGCGTCCGGTCTCGCCGGGATAGGCCGCTTCCTGGTCCTGCGCCTGTTCGTCTTCACGACCGGCGACCGCAAGCAGCCGGCGACGCACGACCGGAGGACACCGCGTGAGCCGAGGACGACCACCCCGCAGCCCCACTTCACACAGCCGCGCAGAACGGACGACGACTGGAACCTTCCGTTCGTGAGAGCGCAGGCGTTCGCCGGATGACCGCCGAACGGACCGAACGGACCGGATGCAATGGACGGACCGGACGGACCAGGCGGCCCACCCGAAAGGCACGAGGCGTCCGCGGAGGCCCGGCGCGACCGACCGGCTCTCCCGAGGGCCCGGACGGGGTTGCCCGGGGAGTTCCCAGCCCTCTCCCCGCCGTACACCCTGAAACGCCAAAGGCCCCGGAGTGATCCGGGGCCTTTGACCTGTGTGCACTCGGCAGGATTCGAACCTGCAACCTTCTGATCCGTAGTCAGATGCTCTATCCGTTAAGCTACGAGTGCTTGTTCTGTTTTCCGCCGCTCTTGGCCCTTCTGGGCCGCTCGCGGCGACAGGAAGAACATTACATGACTGCCGCCGCCATGTGAAATCCGTTTGCCATACCGCTTGTGACCTGCGGAAACGTGTCAGAAGAGGGAGGCGGGAACGACGAAGCCCCAGTCCGTGGACCGGGGCTTCGTGATCAGGCGCGGAGGCGGAGGGATTTGAACCCTCGATGGGCTTTAAGGCCCAAACCGCATTAGCAGTGCGGCGCCATAGACCGGACTAGGCGACGCCTCCCGCACAACCGCTCGCGCGAGCGCGAGTGGTGCGTGCAGATGATGACACAGTCGAGCGGGGTGTCACCAATCGCCTCCCACGGTACTAGGCAGGCGGCCCGCAGGGCAAAGTCCTTACCGGGCCGCGCAACGTCCCGTGATCCGCCGCGTTAGTCAGGTCATGTCGCAGGTCACCCGGCTCGGCCGGTTCCCAGGTTTCACCCGGCTCCTCCTCGCCGTCGGCTCCGCCGGCGCCGTGAGCTCAGTCGTGTCCATCGCCGCGGTACCCACGGCGGCCGCCGTTCCCGCCGTCCCCTCCTTCGCGCCCCCGCCCGTCCGGGGCGAGGACCGGGCGCCCGTCGGTGATCACCTCATCGTCACCGTGCGGAACGCGGGTGCCTCCGCCGACGGGACGTTCCAGGTGGACTGTCACCCCAGTCGCGGGACTCATCCCGACGCGAGCGGCGCCTGTGCCGCTGTGGACCGGAGCACACGGTGGGGGAGGGACGTCTTCGCACCCGCACCGAAGGACGGCTTCTGCACCATGCAGTACGGCGGGCCCGCCACCGCGCACGTCACCGGAACCTGGGCCGGACGGCCCGTCGACGCGACGTTCGACCGCGGCGACGGCTGCCAGATCGAACGGTGGGACCGGCTCGTACCGCTGCTGCCCGAGGTGGGCTCCTGACCCCGTCCGGGACCAGCTGCCACCCGCTGCTCCCGCCCGAGCCGGCGTCCCCGCCCTCACACGACAAGCCGCTCTGCTACTGATACTGCTACTGCTACTGCTACTGCTGTCACTAAGCACTGTCGCTGCGGATGCCCCGGCTCCGTACCCGTCCCGGAATGATCCCGCCCAGGTCACGCCACGGGGGAACCGGGAGCCCAGGGGTGCGGTCGCGCATGCGGTCACACGTTCTACGTCACTTCGTCGTGCGACCTCCCTCTCATCCGGCGTCGCGAGCGCAACCGCTGCCCTTAGACTCCCTCGCGTGACACGTTGCGGGTCGGTTGGCAAGATGGCCCGAGCGGTCGGCAAGGTGCGGTAACAGGGAGGAAGCGTCTCGTGAGCAGCAGGCCATCCCGAGGCGCTGCTCGCCTCGCAGCCATACTCGACGCGCTTCCCGACGCATTGGTGCTGGTCAACGCCAACGGGACCGTCGTCAACGCCAACACCATCGCCCTGGAGGCCTTCGAGGCGCCGGGGACGGCTCTGGTGGGGCGGGGGCTGCTCGACCTGCTGCCGCAGTTCGACTCCAAGCTCATCCCCGGCTCCATGCGACGGCCCGACCACATGGACCCTCGCGGGCGGACCAAACCGACCCGGATGATCGCCCGGCGGACCGACGGGAGCGAGTTCCCGGTCGAGGTCACCAGCGCGAATCTCGAGAACGGCCAGCAGGCCTACGACGGTTACGGCAACGGCGCCGACGAGCTGCTGATGCTCGTCGTCCGGGATCTGACCGGCACCGTGGACACCGAGGCCGAACTGGCCCGTTCGCAGCGGCAGACCGAGATGATCCTGCGGGCCGCGTCGGAAGGCGTCGTGGGCACCGACACCGACGGGCGGATCGTGCTCGTCAACCCGGCCGCCGCTCAGATACTGGGGTACCGGGCCAGCGACCTCGGCGGGCGTGAGCTGCACGGTCTGGTGCTCCACTCCCGTTCCGACGGCACCCCCTTCTCGTACGAGGAGTCGCCGCTCGCCGACACCCTGCGCTCCGGGCGCAAGCACCGGGTGCGCGGGCAGGTGCTGTGGTCGAAGAAGGGGGACAAGGTCCCGGTCGACCTGACGACCGCGCCCGTCCGTGACGGCGACCAACTCGTCGGCGCCGTGATGACCTTCGCCGACCGGCGGCCCTACGACCTGCTCGCCGAGGAGAAGGCGGCCGCCGAGAAGCGTCACGAGGAGGAGCTGGAGCGGCTCTCCGAGGAGCACGCCTCCGAGCTCACCGCGCTGCGCCAGAAGCATGTGAACGAGCTGGAGGAGATCCAGGAGCAGCACGAGGAGGAGCTCGCCGCGGGCGAGGAGCGCTACGCCGCCCTCGGGGAGCGGGAGAAGGACCGCTACGAGGCCCTCGCCGGGCGGCACGAGCAGCTGCTGACGCTGCTCGCGCAGTCGCTGCGCGGGCCCCTCGACGAGCTGCGCCGCGAGCTGTCCGCCCTGGCCGCCGACGACGCGGGGCAGTTGTGGCCCGAGGCCAACCAGGTGCTCCACCACCTGTCGGCCGGCTACTCGCGGATCACGACCCTCATCGACAACGTCCTCGGCTACCAGCGCCTCGACACCGGGACGGACGGCATCACCCGTACGAAAGTGATGCTCGACGCCGTCGTCGCGGCGGGTGTCGACGGGGCCGTGGAGCTGATCGGGCCCGGGCGGGTGCAGTTCGCCGTGCACGCGCCGCCCATCGAGGCCGAGGTCGACTCCCGGCTGCTCGCCACCGCGCTCGCCCACCTCGTCGCGGACGTCGCCGGCGTCGACGCGACCGGCAACGCGCCCGTCTCGGCGGGCGGTTACATGGACAACACGGTCGTCGTGGCGGCGGCGCAGCGCGGCGAGGTCGTACGGATCGAGGTGCGCGGGCCGTACGCCGGCGGCGACCCCGTGCACGAGCCGATCGTGCGGGGGATCGTGCGGGCGCACGGCGGCGTGCTGCAGACGCACGAGGTGCCGGGCATGAGCGGCAGCGCGTACGTCCTCGAAGTGCCCCTCGGCGGCGGGGCGGGGGCCGTCGCGGCTCCGGGCCCGGCCGCCCTGGAAGCGGCGCCCGGCGAGGTCGCGCTGCCCGAGCAGGCCACCTCCGGCGGCGGACGGCGGCGGGCCCGGCGGTCCTCCACGGACGCCTTCCTGGACGTCGAGGCACCGGCCGACGGGGACGGCGGCGAGACGGAGGCCGCGGCGCCGACCGGACGGCGCCGGCGCCGGGCCGCCGCCGCGCAGGAGCCCACGCCCTTCCCCGCCCAGGCCGCGGACGAGGCCTCTGAGGGATCCGGCGGTACCGGGCGACGCCGTGGACGGCCCGCCGAGATCGCCGCCGGAGACGGTGGTGACGACGTTCGCCCTGGTGACGGTGGTGACGGTGGTGACAGCGCGGTCGGGACAGAACCGGCCGGAGGTGTCGTAGGCGTCGCGGGTGCTGCAGGTGTCGCCGGTGCTGCAGGTGTCGCCGGTATCGCCGGTATCGCGGGGGTTTCGGAAGGTGCCGTCGTCACCGCCGCCGAGTATGCGGCCGGGACCGCGGCCGCGGGGACCGGGCTGGGCGGGACGGTGCCGCCGCAGGGCGTGCCCGCGCCCGGCGGGCGGCGGGCCCGGCACGACTCCGGGGAGCAGCACGCGCTGCCGCCGGCGCTGCCCGCCGTGGCCTCCGCCGATCCGGCCCGGAGTGCCGGGACGGCCGGCTCCGCCGAGGATCCGCAGCAGCCCACCGGACGGCGTCGGCGGGCGCTGGCCGCCGCCACGGAGCGCGCGGCCACGCAGGAGACGGGTCCCCGTACGGTGTTCGCCCTGCCGCCCGCCGAGGCGGACCGCCCGACGGGCGCGACGGCGGGGCAGCCGGGAGCGGCGGCTCCGGCTCCGGCTCAGATCCCGGCTCCGGCTCAGATTCCGGCTCAGGCTGCGGGGCAAGTGCAGGTTCCTGGTCAGGGTGTTCCCGCGGACGCCGGTGCCGGCGACGGGCGGCACGACGCCGTGCCGCACAGCCAGGCCGACGACCACACGCCGCCGCAGCCGCATCCCACGAACGCGCCCACGGGCCGCCGTCGGCGGGCGGTCGGCCAGCGAGCGGAGACGGAGACGGAGACCGCCGGGGCGCCCGTGCAGCAGGTACCCGCCCAGGGCGCCGCGGCGCAGGCAGCCGCCGGGCAGGGAACGCCGGTCCAGGCGGGCGTGCCTCAGGCCCGCGTCGCCCAGGGGGCTCCCGTCGCCGCGCAGGGCCCTACGGCAGGACAGGGGTATACGGCAGGACAGGCGGCGTCGCTGCCCGGGCAGCCGGTGCCGGCCGCTGGACAGCCGGCTCAGGCCGGGGTTCCGGCCGGGGTTCCGGTCCCCGCGCCGGGTACGACCGTGCACGGGGTCCAGATGGCGCCCGGTCAGCCGGTCGTGGCGCAGGACGCGGCGGTCCCGCCCGTGGTGTCGGTGCCGTCGGCCCAGGGGCAGGGCGTCCCCGCTGCCGCGCAGCACGCGTCGGGGCAGCACGCGTCCGGGCAGCTCGGCCTGCCCGCGCACGTCACACCGGGTCAGCCGGTACCTGGTCAACCGGTACCTGGTCAACCGGGACAAGGCGCACCCGTTCCCGGGCAGTCCGCACCGAACCAGCTCACCCAGGAACAGATCGCTCAGGGTCAGATGCCGCCCGGTCAGGCCGCCGTGCCCCACCAGGGCGTACCCGCTCAGGGTGTTCCGGCTCAGGGGGTTCCCGCACAAGGTGTCCCCGCTCAGGGTCTTCCGGCCGCTGAAGGCGTGGCCAGCCCCGCCGGCGCAGGTCAGCCGCTGCCGGCCGAGGCCGCGCCCGGTCAGCCCGCGCCCGGTCAGGGTGCCCCGGGCCAGCTCGTCCCCGGCCAGGTTCCCCCTGGTCAGATTCCCCCTGGTCAGGCCGTCACCGCCGGCCAGGGCACCCCGGGGCAGCCGGTCCCCGCGCAGGGCGTTCCGCCGCACGGCACCCCGGCCCAGGGCACGACCGCACCGGGCACCCCGACACCGGTCCCGCACGCTCCAGGCACGCCCGCGCAGACCGCCCCCGCACCCCAGCAGTGGCCCGGCGCCCAGGGCACGTCCGGCGCCGGCATGCCCGTACCGCCGAACGGCGCCCTCGCCCCCACCGCTCCCCAGAGCCCGCAAGCCGCCGCCCAAGCCGCGCAGCTGCCCCAGCCCAACCAGCCCGCACACGTCGCACAGGTCGCACAGGTCCCACAGCCCTCGCAGACACCCCAACCCTCCCCCGGCGCACCCGTGCCCCCCGGCGCCCCCTTCCCCTCACAGGCCACCGCGGGCCACCCCCGCGCCGCTCAGCCGCTGCCCGCAGAAGCTCCCGGTGCGACGGATGCGACCGGTGCCACTGGTGCCACTGGTGCGACCCCGTCGGCCGCGCCCGCGCCCCTCACACCGGCCACCCCTGCCACCCCTGCCACCCCCACCGCACCCACCGCACCGCCCGACCCCGCCGTCGATCCCAACTCGACCCAGGGCCGGGCCATCAGCGTGCGCACGCTCGGGCAGGGCGTACCGTTCACGCGGCAGACGCAGGGCCAGTCCCCCGCCCCTCCGCATCCCCACGCACCGCAGCCGTCGGCCACGCCTCCCCCGCAGCAGCCGGGCGGTTCCGGCCGGCGTCGCAAACTGGGTACGCGGACCGATCCCGCCGCCGAACACCCGGAGCAGGCGGCCCGTCCGCATCCGCAGGGCGAGCAGCCCGGCGTACCGCAGCAGTCGCAGCAGCAGCCGCAGCCGTCCCTGGCCGGGCAGTCCCGGCTGGCGCAGGGGACCGAGGGCACGGGACGGTCGTACGCCATAGGGGCACCCGACGTGAACGCCGCCGAGGGTCCCGAGCCGTTGGACGGACCGGGCGGTGCCGTCGAGGTGGCGGACACGCCTCGGCCGCAGCCGATGGACGACGAGCTGCCGCCGGAGCCGCTCGACAATCCGCGCAGGCTGCTGGTGTGGCCGGCGCCGGACGTCACCACTCAGCAGGCGCTCAGCGACCGCGGGTACCGGCCGGTCGTCGTGCACTCGCGCGAGGAGGTCGACGCGCAGATCGCGGCGTTCCCGGCCGCGCTGTTCGTGGACCCGCTGACCGGGCCGATCACCCGGACCGCGCTCCAGTCGCTGCGTCAGGCGGCCGTCGCGGCCGAGGTGCCGGTGCTGGTGACGGCCGGGCTCGGTCAGGCGTCGCGGGAGGCGGCGTACGGCGCCGATCCCGCCGTCCTGCTGAAGG
Organism: Streptomyces sp. NPDC003011; assembly: GCF_053591515.1. Taxonomy (NCBI): domain Bacteria; kingdom Bacillati; phylum Actinomycetota; class Actinomycetes; order Kitasatosporales; family Streptomycetaceae; genus Streptomyces; species Streptomyces sp. NPDC003011. Next base: position 8,093 of record NZ_JBSFTY010000037.1, on the reverse strand, counting down.
CGCTCGCGCCGCGCGACACCGAGCAGCATCCGCCGCGGGTGCTGCTGATCGAGGAGCACGCGGAGATCGCGCTGGCGCTGACCGCGACGCTGGAGCGGCGCGGGATGCAGGTCGCGCGGGCCGCGAGCGACGCCGACGCGGTGACGCTGGCGGGGCAGCTCAGGCCGAACCTGGTCGTGATGGATCTGATGCAGGTCCACCGGCGGCGGGCCGGGATCGTGGACTGGCTGCGGGCGAACGGGCAGCTCAACCGCACCCCGCTCGTCGTCTACACCGCCGCCGTCGACCCGGCGGACCTGCCGCGGCTGGCGTCAGGCGAGACGGTGCTGTTCCTCGCCGAGCGGTCCACGAGTACCGAGGTGCAGTCGCGGATCGTGGACCTGCTGGCCCGGATCGGCATCAACTAGCCACGGCGCCGGGTGCGACGAGGGCCTGTGCCGGGTGCCTGTCCTTCACGCGTACGTCTAGGGCGCGATCAGCCGCCGCGCCGCCTGCTTGATCGAGGCGCGCAGCCGCTCCCGGTCGGCGTCCTGCGCGCCCGTGAGGACGCGGCGCATCTGCGGGACGGCGGCGGCCCAGTTGGCGAGGGCCGTCAGCAGGAACAGCAGGTCGCGGGGCGGGAACGCGTCCGTGATGACGCCACGGGCCTGGCCGTCCTCGATGGCGGTGACCTTGCGGGTGTAGTGGTCCTGGCGCTCGGCCTCGTCGGGCAGTTCGTCGCTGCCGTACTCGATGCCCTCCCAGAACAGCAGGCGCAGCAGTTCGGGGTGGGTGGCGTGGTAGTCGAGCAGGCGGTCGATCCAGCCCTCGATGTCGTCCGGGTCGACCGGGACGGAGGCGGCGAGGTCGACCATCCGTGCGCCGAGGACCTGCGTGAACAGCTCCGCCTTGTTGCCGAAGTAGGCGTAGATCAGCTGCTTGTTCGCCTTGGCCGCGGCCGCGATGCGGTCGATGCGGGCGCCCGCGATGCCGTGGCGGGCGAACTCGGCGACCGCCGCCTCGAAGATCCGGGCCTTGGTGGCCTCGGGGTCCCTGACTGCCATGACGGCAGCGTACCGCCCGGGCAACCAACCGTTTGGTTGACGGGAATGCGCGAGCGGCTCACACTGTTGAGCCGGACATCCAACTAACCAGTTGGTTGTTGGAGTCGGCTCGAAGAACGGGCCCCGAGACGCTCGCAGGCGAAGGAGTACTCCCGCTCATGCCATCCGCGACCACCGCAGCCCACGAGGTCCGGACCCCCACCGGGCCCGGCAGGACGGCCGCCTCCGCCCTGCTCCTCCCCCTCATCGCCCTCTGCACCGCCGTCACGGCCGCCAACATCTACCTGGCGGCCCCGCTGCTCCCCCTCATCGCCCGTGACTTCGGCTCGACGTCCTCGGCCGTGGCCTGGATCGCCTCGGTCGCACAGTTCGGCTACGCGGCCGGCCTGCTCGTCTTCGCCCCGCTCGGCGACAGCGTCAACCGGCGCCGCCTGGTCGCCGTCCTGTCGCTGGTCGCGGCTCTCGCCCTGGTCGCGGGCGCGACGACCACCGGGACCACCGCCCTCGCCGGGACCGTCCTCGTCGCCTCCGCAGCGACCGTCGTCCCGCAGCTGCTCGTCCCGCTGGTCGCCCAGCGCGCCCCCGCCGACCGTCGCGCCCGCCATGTCTCGGCCGTCATCGCGGGCCTGTTCACCGGTGTCGTGGCGGCCCGCGTGCTCGGCGGACTGATCGGCCAGGCCTTCGGCTGGCGGGTGGTGTTCGTGGGCGCGGCCGCCTTGACGGCCGTCCTCGGACTGGTGACCGCCTACGCCCTGCCCGTCGAGCACCGCACCCGCACCGGCTCCCTCTTCTCCGGCCTCGCCGCCCTGCCGTCCGTCGTCCGCCGCTCGCCCGACCTGTGGCGCGCGTGCGTCCGCCAGGCCGGGATGTACGGCGCCTGGAGCGCCCTGTGGACCTCGCTCGCGCTGCTGCTGACCGAGACGGGCGGGTCGGGCTACGGCCTGTCGACCGCGACCGCCGGCCTCTTCGGCCTCTTCGGCCTGGCGGCGAGCGTGGTGGCCCCCCTGGCGGGCGGGCTCGTGGACCGCTTCGGCGCCGCCAAGGTCGTCCGGTCCGCGTACCTCCTCGCCGCCGTGTCCGTACCGCTGTTCTGGCTCGGCGGGCAGGTCATGGGTGCCCTGTTCGTCGCCGCCATCGCGATCCACGCGGCCCTGGTGGCGTCCCACGTGGCCAACCAGACCCTGGCACTGACCACCACCTCCACCCCGGCCACCGCCAACACGGCCTACGTCGTCGCCGGTTTCGCCGGCGGCGCCCTCGCCTCCGCCCTGGCCGCCCCGGCCTTCACCCACTTCGGCTGGAGCGGGGTCTCCGCGGTGGCGGGGGCCTGGCTGGTGATGGGGTGGGCGAGTACGTCGGTACGGCGGCGAGAGATCCGGTGAGGGCTCCGTCCGCGCGACGGCGGGGGGCCGTCCGTACGACGGTTGGGGGGCCGTCCGTACGACGGTGGGAGTCCGTCCGTACGACGGTGGGGGCCCGCCCGTACGACCGTGAGGGCTCGCCCGTACGACGGTGAGGGCTCGCCCGTACGGAGATGACGTGCGCGCGCGTTCGCCGGGTCGGGACCGTGAGGTCGCCGGCCCGGCGTGCGCGTGTGGCCTGGTCGGAGCAGGGTGGCGGGGTGGCGGAGCGTGCTGCTCTCAGAGCTTCGTGATGTCCAGCTGCCCGTCGGCGTACTGCCTGCGCAGTACCTTCTTGTCGAACTTGCCGACGCTCGTCTTCGGTACCGACTCGATGATCGTCCAGCGTTCCGGGAGCTGCCACTTGGCGATGTGGCCCTCGTCGGCGAGGAAGGCGCGCAGGGACGCGAAGTCGGCGGTGGCGCCCTCCTTGAGGACGACCGTGGCCAGCGGACGCTCGCCCCACTTGTCGTCGGGTACGGCCACGACGGCCGCCTCGACGACGGACGGGTGGGCCATCAGCGCGTTCTCCAGGTCCACCGAGGAGATCCACTCACCGCCGGACTTGATGACGTCCTTGGCCCGGTCGGTGAGGGTGAGGTAGCCGTAGGGGGAGATCGTGCCGACGTCCCCCGTCTTCAGCCAGCCGTCCTCGCTGTACTTGTCGGCGGGGCGCAGGGGTTCGGCGTCGGAGCCGTTGTAGTAGGCGCCCGCGATCCAGGGTCCGCGCACCTCCAGCTCGCCGGCCGACTCGCCGTCCCAGGGGAGGCGTTCGCCGCCGGGGCCGGTGAGGCGGGCCTCGACGCTCGCCGGGAAACGGCCCTGGGTGATCCGGTACGCGAACTCCTCCTCCGTACCGACCGCGTGGGCCGGCGGGCGGGCGACCGTGCCGAGCGGCGAGGTCTCCGTCATGCCCCAGGCGTGGCACACCCGCATGCCCAGCCTGTCGAACGCCTCCATGAGCGAGGGCGGACAGGCCGAGCCGCCGATGGTGACCTGGGTGAGGGAGGAGACGTCACGCGGCTTCGCGGTCAGTTCGGCGAGCAGGCCCTGCCAGATGGTGGGCACGGCGGCCGCGTGGGTCGGCTTCTCGCTCTCGATCATCCCGGCGAGCGGGACCGGCTGGAGGAAGCGGTCCGGCATCAGCATGTTCACGCCGGTCATGAAGGTCGCGTGCGGCAGGCCCCAGGCGTTGACGTGGAACTGGGGCACCACGATCAGCGAGGTGTCCTGGTCGGTCAGGCCCATCGACTGGGCCATGTTGACCTGCATGGAGTGCAGGTAGATCGAACGGTGGGAGTAGACGACACCCTTGGGGTCGCCCGTGGTCCCGGAGGTGTAACACATGGCCGCGGCCCGGCGTTCGTCCAGCTCGGGCCAGTCGTACGTGGTCGGCTTCCCGGCGATGAGGTCCTCGTACTCGTGCACCTGGACGGTGGCGCCCGCGAGGAGGGAGCGGTCGCCGGGGCCGGTCACGATCACGTGCTCGACCGTCTTGAAGTGCGGCAGCAGCGGAGCCAGCAGGGGGAGCAGCGAGCCGTTGGCGATCACCACCTTGTCGGCCGCGTGGCCCACGATCCAGACCAGCTGCTCGGGCGGGAGGCGGAGGTTGAGGGTGTGCAGGATCGCGCCCATGGACGGGATCGCGAAGTAGGCCTCGACGTGCTCGGCGTTGTTCCAGGCAAGGGTCGCCACACGGTCGTCGTCGACGACTCCGAGGTCCTCGCGCAGCGCGTGCGCCAACTGGGCGGCACGGGCGCCGACCTCGGCGAAGGAGCGGCGGTGCGGCTCGTCCTCGCCGGTCCAGGTGATCACCTGCGATGTGCCGTGGACCGTCGACCCGTGGGCCAGGATCCTGGAGATCAGCAGCGGTACGTCCTGCATGGTGCTCAGCACGGCGTCCTCCCGAGGCGACATTGCCTACGCGGTAGTAAGGGGTTGCGCAGATTCTGCGCGCATACCGCGCGGTATGTCACTAGGGAAAAGTGATCGATCACGTCACGTTGCACTCGCCGTGTGGAGACGGTACGGGGTCGACGCGCCGCAACCGCCGGTCCGGTCCCGGGCCGCCTGCACAGGACCGGATAGGACCCTCGCTACCGGGCCAGGGCCGGATGGGCAGACGCCCCACCGGGCAGAGCCGGCTCGGGGGCCCGTGCCCGCTACGGACAGGACCGGATAGGGACCTCGCTACCGGGCCACGACCAGTTCGGGGTCCTCGCGCAGCTTCCCCAGTGCTCGGGACACCGCCGACTTCACCGTGCCCACGGACACCCCGAGCACCTCGGCCGTCTGCACCTCGCTGAGGTCCTCGTAGTACCTGAGCACGACCATCGCCCGCTGCCGGGCGGGCAGCTTCATGATCGCCCGCCACATCGCGTCGTGCAGCGCCTGCTGCTCCGCCGGGTCGTCGCCGGTGGGCACGGACTCCGGCTCGGGCAGTTCGTCGCACGCGAACTCGTCGACCTTGCGCTTGCGCCACTGCGAGGTGCGCGTGTTCAGCAGCGCGCGGCGCACATAGCCGTCGAGCGCGCGGTGGTCCTGGATCCGCTCCCAGGCGACGTACGTCTTGGTGAGCGCCGTCTGCAACAGGTCCTCCGCGTCGCTCGGATTCGCGGTCAGCGACCGGGCGGTACGCAGCAGCACCGGCTGGCGGGCCTTCACGTACGACGAGAACGAGGGGTACGGAAGGGTCTGCGTCGCCGGTGTGGCGGCCTTCGAAGCGCTGGTGCAGACGGGTGTGGTCATGGCTCCACGCTATGAGCGCAGGCGCCTTCCGCTCATCGGCCGCAGGTCCCGAAGACGAGTCCGCCTCAGGTTGTAGAGGTGGTGCTGGCTGCACCTCCTGGAGGTGGACGACCGGATCGGGGGTACTGCGGGATTACCCCTGGGGGTCATCCCGCCGGCCGTCCGGGCGGCTCACCCGTCCGAGGTCAGCACCAGGCCCGACGTCGGCACCCCCGTCCCCGCCGTGACCAGGACCCGGCTCGCTCCCGGTATCTGGTTCACCGCCGTGCCCCGGACCTGTCGTACTCCCTCCGCGATGCCGTTCATGCCGTGCAGGTAGGCCTCCCCCAACTGTCCTCCGTGTGTGTTCAGCGGCAGCCGCTCCTCGGCGACGAAGCCGGACGCCTCCCCCTTCCCGCAGAACCCGAACTCCTCCAGCTGCATCAGCACGAACGGCGTGAAGTGGTCGTACAGGATCCCCACGTCGATGTCGGCCGGTCCGAGTCCGGACGTCCGCCACAGCTGCCGGGCCACCACACCCGTCTCCGGCAGGCCCGTCAGGTCGTCACGGTAGAAGCTGGTCATCTGCTCCTGCGCCCGGCCCGCGCCCTGGGCGGCCGCGGTGACGACGGCGGGCGGGTGCGGCAGCTCGCGGGCCCGCTCCACCGAGGTGACCACGATCGCCTGGCCGCCGTCGGTCTCCTGGCAGCAGTCCAGCAGCCGCAGCGGCTCGACGATCCAGCGGGAGGCCGCGTGGTCGGCGAGGGTGATCGGGCGGCCGTGGAAGTAGGCCGCCGGGTTGGTCGCCGCGTATCTGCGGTCCATGACCGCCACGTGCCCGAACGCCTCCGGAGTCAGGCCGTACGTGTGCAGGTACCGCTGGGCAGCCATCGCCACCCAGGACGCCGGGGTGAGCAGCCCGAAGGGCAGGGACCAGCCGAGCGCGGCTCCCTCCGCCGACGGCTCCCGGTGCCGCACGCCCGAGCCGAATCGCCGGCCCGACCGCTCGTTGAAGGCGCGGTAGCAGACGACGACCTCGGCCACGCCCGCGGCGACGGCGAGCGCGGCCTGCTGGACGGTGGCACAGGCCGCCCCACCGCCGTAGTGGACGCGGGCGAAGAACGCCAGCTCTCCCATTCCGCAGGCCTGGGCGACGGTGATCTCCGGGCTGGTGTCCATCGTGAACGTGACCATGCCGTCGACGTCGGCCGGCCGCAGCCCGGCGTCGTCCAGCGCGGCCCGTACCGCCTCCGTCGCCAGCCGCAGTTCGCTGCGCCCCGAGTCCTTGGAGAACTCCGTGGCCCCGATGCCGACGATCGCCGCCCGTCCTCCGAGGGCGTCCCGGGTGCGCACACTCATCCCGCCTCCCTCCCGTCGCTCCCGTCGCCCACGTCATCACCCGCATCGCCCACCGGCACGGTGACCGTCACGGTGCCGGTCACGTGTCTGCCGATCCCGTTGACGCCGACCACGCGAACGGTCGCGGTGGCGCCGTCCGTGTCCTCGCGCACGTCCTCGATCGTGCCCGTCAACACCATCGTGTCGCCGGGGTGGTTGGGCGCGCCCAGTCTGATGGCCACCCTGCGGAGTTCGGCCCGGGGGCCGAAGTGGTCCGTGACGTACCGGCCGACCAGTCCGTTCGTCGTCAGGATGTTCATGAAGATGTCGGGGGAGCCCTTCCGCCGGGCCAGTTCGGCGTCGTGGTGGACGTCCTGGTAGTCGCGGGAGGCGAGGGCCCCGGCGACGATCAGCGTGCGGGTGACCGGGACCTCCAGGGGCGGCAGCGCGTCACCGGGTTTCATGCGGCTCCTGGCGGGCGTGGAAGACGGGGAGCACCAACGCGTCGTCGTACTCCTGGAATGCGAGCCGGACCGGCATGCCGATCCGCACCTTGTCGGGCGCCGTCCCGACCACGTTGCTGATCATCCGCACGCCTTCCGCCAGCTCGACCAGGGCGACGGCGTAGGGAGGGGTGAAGGCGGGGAAGGGCGGGTGGTGCATCACGACGTACGAATAGACCGCGCCCTCACCGCTCGCCTCGACCGTGTCCCAGTCCGGGCCTGCGCAGGTGTTGCAGCCGGGCAGCCAGGGGTGGCGCAGGGTGCCGCAGCCGGTGCAGCGCTGAATCAGCAGGCGGTGCTGTCGGACGCCCTCCCAGAAACCGGCGTTGTCACGGTTGACGACGGGGCGGGGACGCGGGGGTGTCTCACGGTGTGGTGCGGGGGCGTACTTGAGGATCCGGAAGCGGTGGGTGCCCGCGAGATCGTCGCCCACCCGGATGTCCGTCCGGGTCGTGACGAAGTGTCCCGCGCCCAGCCTGGTCGTCTTGCGCTCCGACACCGACTCGATCACCGTGTCGAAGGTGACCTCGTCGCCAGGTCGCAGAGGCCGCACGTACTCCTGCTCGCAGTCGGTGGCGACCACCGAGGTGCAGCCCGCCTCGTCGAGCAGGGTGAGCAGTTCGTCGTACGCCTCGGTCCGGCCGGTGTGACCGGAGAGGCCGCCCATGGTCCACGCCTGAAGCATGGTGGGCGGGGCCACGGCGTCCGGGCCGGTGTACGCCGGGTTGGTGTCGCCCATGGCCTCGCACCAGTGCCGGATCATGGGCAGGTTGACGGGATCCTTGCCGCTGCCGGCGACGGCCGAAGGCCGCCCCTCGTACGCCTGCAGCCGCTGCTCCAGGCCGCTCACCCCCGACTTGTCGCTCACCTTCGCCCCCTCGTCGTCCGACATCCCGTCCGCATCGCGTAGACACTTCTGGTACACGGCAGCCGCCGGTCCGGTTCCCACCGTCCTCGCGAAGATTTCTGACTGTCCGTCAGATGCGGTGAGGTGTCAAGGCCGATACGCAGGACGGGAAAGCGCTGCTCGGCGATCCGGTCGGCCGCCGCGGCCGGCGGAATCCCGTCCGCCTTCGCACGTG